>JASHSN010000569.1 GCA_030038695.1 Nitrososphaeraceae archaeon | reverse complement strand
AACTCTTTCCAGCTAAGAAATGTCTGTTGGCACTCCTTACATCTGTGCGCCTTTACCATTACTTACCTTACTCTATCCTCCTCCATATGTCCGCCTACTTTATCTGCAATGCTTCACCTCAGTTACTAATAATATAGTAGTAGAATATCCGTACATCGAAAGTGCTCGTCCTCCGTTAGAACTGATTTTATTATAGTCAGGTGGAGTAGAATGGAGATGCTCTTTCTAACTCGGATAAAACTATCGGTCTAGAATCCAGACTCTCTAGCACTCTCCATCATGTTGTTTCGGTTCTAGTATTACGATGGCCCCTCTTATGAAACCAGACTCATAATCCTTTTAAACTTAAACTCATAGAGATAGACAAACTACCTGCCTCACATCAGACCTACTTCCCAAGAGGAGGCAGACGCTCACAACATCCTCTCGTTTATGACCCGTGATTAGTTGTACTATTACATCGAGACAACACGGATGTGATTCTCGGAGTTTAGGTGACAGAAAAAGATGCTTGGAGTTTATGCGACAGAATAGGACAAGGAGTGAATATGAAAGTTCCAGTCATCAGATGCTTGTTTATATTAAGGGCACCTAGAGTGACTAACTCATTGCCAAGTCATCTGCAGATTCACTAAGTGATAAACGAATTATTGAACAGCAGGATAAAGACTAGATTATGGAAGCTCAAATATCCATTCTATGGTTTGTACTGACATAATATGCCGTGTTTAGGCAAAAAGGGTAACGTGTTAGACTGGCTAGTGGGTGTCTTTGAGGGCTGCTTCCCTCCCCCTCCCTTTTGCGTATTCTCTTGTTTATCTAGTAATTTGAACAATTGAATTACACGATATGCATGAATATATAACATCATACATCAACCCTATGTATGGTGAATGTGTAGACTGTAATAAGCGAACCCCCCATGTATGTGATAGATGTCGCTATTGTTATTCATGCCACTTTAAGATTGAAAGAATAGAGCGGGAGCAAGACCTGATTACATATAGGCAATATTATCATCGGAAAGCGAAACCAAAGGTAGAACATGTAGTGAAATTTGTTACATATAGAATAAAGTAGGCCACATCTTAGAATACCCGGCGCAAATTTTATCTAAATCAAAGTGATAGTTTGTAGCGCGTAATAGCAGGACAGCGAGGTGAAACTTATTAAGTATGGATGTTTGTATACATGAGGAGGATGTTATGGTGATGGTGACTCCAGGTGATATATGTGTCTGCATCTCAAGAAATTAAAGAAATCCAAAGAGTGTATGCAGGGCTAGAGACATTGTACCGCACTTCGTTTCCAAAATCAGATCCATCTTTAATTCATGATTTGCTTAGACGTTCGCAAAAAAATCCTAACACTCCACCTATATATATGGTTGAAGTCTTCACAAAACCAAATGTAGATTCTGAAGCAGCAAGAAAAAATATTTTTGAAAAAACGGGGATGGTACCGGCAGTCTACGAAAATGGGACTCATTATGTAACAAATCACAAATTAAGCTTGGAGATACTCAAAGAAATATCTGATTCTTCTGATGTATTAGAAGTAGCGGGTGATTATACTGGAAATATAACAGCTAGAGGGTCATCCCATGTCCATACAGATGACTGTCCTCTAAGGAACCCTGACTATACGTACTAGGAAATCTACTCCTATCGTATCTTATTGCCGCATGAACCACAGTATTTGAAAGCTAGCTTATTGAACGAGCCACATTTTGCACACTTTTTACCAATGCCTTCTTCATGTTTTGTTATCTTTTCCAAGTCGTTCGATGACACGCTTACTCATCTCTTTGACTGTAAAGGAATAGATTTATAATTTTTCAACCGACACATAGAGTAGAAATGCCCAGGACTGGATCGTGAATATCAAAGCAGATGTTGCAGGAAATCGTGACGTGGTCCACATTAGGTTCTTCTTCTTGAGGTGTTGAAGCTAATCTCATAATGATGGCACAGGAATAAATTCCAACGTACTCAACTAACAGTCCCAATGACTTATACTGAGACGGGATTCGTGCATGCCTATGTAGGACATGTAATGTAAATGTAAATGGATGCATATTTACAAGAAGAACCGTACGACATTCTTATCTACTGCATACAAAATCCAAATGGTCCAGATTTTGAAGCAAAAAGGAAGAGAGCAGAACAGATTTGCGGAGAGTTGTATGCAGACGGCGGACTAGATGCAATGGAGAATATTTTTTTCCATCGAGTTTGGATTAAACGAGGAGATTGGTAAGAATGCCAAACCATACCGTTCTTGGTGGAATAATATAAGCGAAGAATGAAGGTAATGATAGGTTGTTCATATACTATATATATGTAAATTCAGCTGCTGCAGCTACATGAGACTTATCGAGGTCTACTTTGTTGCTATTTTTGAAACGGTGAAGCTTAGATGACGAGAACTGGTCGCCACCGTTTTTTAGCAAACGATATGCAAAACACTTGACAATCAATATAGGTTTGCGATTTCTGCAAATGGACATGATTCCTGTTCAATATCATCAGCATTTTGCATATGTTTCTAATGATTGGCAAACAACTCTTTTATAAGAAATAAAATGGACCAGCCGTTCTGGTAGTAGTGGAAGCCTCTTCTAACGAGATTAGAGGTGTCCTCTACCAAGCTTAGTGCCACAAATAATATATCTGTCATCGTCAGCGAGCGAAATGAAAGTTTCTAATCAAAAAATTTTTGCATAACTCTAGACATATTGAGCTTAGTCACATCTTTATCGTTCAATAAATCAGTATGTTTTTGTTTTAAATGTCTCAATGCAAATCTAACCTCAATACCGCATAGTTTGCACTTTGCTTTTCCAAACATAGGTATCTATTATTATAGGAATTACATAAAGAATTCTTCGTATAGATCGGACCGAGTCTGATCCGAAGAGGCACATAGGGATGTAAAATTTCTACTCGAGAATATTTTAACCTGTGGTACATGAAGTAGTATTTGTAACATTGGCTGTGTGGTCTATCTCATCCGAGTACCCATCCAACCAACCACTTTTGTAATCTCGTGTAATTTCACCTCGGATACTCTTGTCTTGGTTTCTACCTGTTGAAATCATCCAGAACTACGTTTTTGTATCATCGGATTGATAGACTGAAACGCGTATCAATTTCATTCATGCTCTTCCAATTCAATATATCTCTGGTCATTGCGTACCGGACCTGTCCTACCAAAACGATTACTAGACTCTTTCATACTTTGTACGGATTAGGAATATTATAGATCATCACCAGACTTGACTAGAAGAGACTTGCATTCTTCTTGAATTAGTCTGTAATGGTATGATAGTGGCATTGGTGGATGATTTGGCAGCATGTCATATCCATCAAAAATGACGAAGGATATTATTATGGAGAATTTATTCCTTCTCTGTTTCGGAAAATCGACGTATATGGTTAACAGAATAAACAAAGTCGGAGATCTCTCTTTCGATGCCTTGAAAGCTGAAAATGGAATACATTATATTTTCGCATCATCATTATTTTCTGTTCTTAATATGTCTGATGTTATTCGTCGAATTGCGGTAGATAAATTCTCATTTACCATCTGATTAATTTTTTAATTTCAACTGCTATAAAAGAAAGGAAGGAATAGTGTATTATTTATTAAATGTACATGTCGTATAATTATTATCGTAGGGTATGGGTCCCGATAAAATGAATATATTAATAGCTGAAGACGAAATGGATATCGCATCACTTTACAAAAAGGTCCTGGAAGCAAGAAACCATCGAGTTACAGTAACTTCAAATGGTGAAGATTGTCTGAAATGTTATCATGATATTTTTCAAGAAATGTTCTCTTCTCATACACGCTGTATGCAACGTTTTCAACTGCCCTTCGACGTGGTATTATTGGACTATAAGATGCCTCAAATCAATGGCATGGAAGTAGCAAAAGAAATACTTGCAGTAAATTCACATCAGAGAATAATATTTGCCTCTGCACATGTAAAAGAAACGTTAGTGGATTCAATCAAACAACTAAAACAAGTAGTCGAACTAATGCAAAAACCATTTACCATAAACAAATTAGTTGATACCATAGAAGATAGTGAGGTATATGACGAATTACAGAAATTTAATGTAGATATAGATATTGTGAAAGCCTTTATTCCAACTCATCAACAAATAACTGATTTGTTGGAAAGGCTGCGAAGGGTTCAAAAAAATAACAGCACGGTCTCTTGGTCATCTTTTACATTCTTCTGACAAAGTTTTCTACGACAGCTAAATTTATCTAAATTCAGTATTAAGCAGAAGAATGGACACTGCGCCAGCTAAAGAAATAGTGAGTTTCAAATGTTAGATTGCATTTATAACATATCCACATTTGTATAGCTAAAACTTCTGTCTTTGTGTCTCAGTCAGTTTTACGTGACCTAAGATACGAATGTAGCAACGTATTCTTCGTTCGAGAAATATAACAAAACACAAATAAATGAACAAAATAAATTTGATGGTGTGATCAATAATCGAGTATAGGGCTGACTACTCTCTTGTTATGATTGAATGACTTATATAATGATTGCGTGAAAGCTGATCATAATATAATTAAGCTGTCTGAGCTGCACGAAAATAACTGGCTCCGGTCTAGTGAAACATGCGTACTAATTCTTAAAATTGAAGATCAGATATGCATTGAACACATGATGATAATTAGGATGATCTAATATAACTACTAGAGAATTAGTATACTGCACCGACTGCTTTTTTCATTTCCTTAGACAACTCGCGATAGCCATCTTTATCAATGATGACCGCATTGACGCCATCACCAGTGCCTGCATTCCTTCTAATCGCGGCCGCAATCGCATGTATAGCTATTTTGTAACCATCGTTTACGCTTATATTTGACTTGAACTCCGTTTCTAGGTAACCATATGCAACTGGTGACCCACTACCAGTAGATATGAACATCTCACTTGTAATTGAACCAAAGAGATCAATACTGTAAATTTGCCCTTCTTCCTTTGTTTTATCGACTCCAGCAAGGATGATCTGAACGTAATATGGATAATATCGCTGATTGAACAACACATTGGAGCACAATCTAGCGGCAGACTTGATCGGTATTGGTTCTTTATTTGAAAGACGATAAATGTTTGCATTGTACCGCATAATATCAACAAGATTTTGAGCATCTGCTACGCCACCTGCTATAGTCATACCAAGGTGCCTATCAACTCTCTGAATTTTCATTACATGTTTATCAGCGATAAAAAAACCAGCACTTGCCCTCGTATCGGCAGTCAGGACGACTCCGTCTTTACACGTTAAAGCACAAGTGGTTGTTCCCTTCTTAATATGTTCCTCTATATATTCCTCGTAGCGAACGTCCCTGCCTTGACTATACATACTATAGGGGATAGAAATAATAGACCAGATTTAAGCATTGTTATCTTTATGTAGCAGCATCAAATCGAGGATCTAAAACTCTCGTGATAACACAAGCTAATAGATATCTCGAACACTTAATGCCTGGCGGCACCGTCAGCAGCTAGGTCGTAGAGGTTTTTCATTGACTGTTTAATATTCTTAAGTCATTAAATTGAGTCATATGCCCAGTCCATTACTGTCGTACTGTGAGTGCAGTTTCAACCTGCAAATGAGTCCCACCAATTTTGACTACGTCGACATTAGAGATAAGATAGTTAACACTGTCGGGATATGCATAGCCGTAGGGAACGCCTAGCTATATAGCTCTATTAGAGATAACTTCATTAACGATCATGTTTGTTTCTGGGTACCAGAACCTATCTGTTAGATGCTTAGTGGTAATTCGTTATCGAGCTTGCCTGAGATTATCTCGTTGGCCACTCTCATTATAAGATCGCCAGTAATGATCGGCAGGAACTTATTGTACCCTCGAATCTGATTCGATTCGTGCGAAATAATCGACTTGTCACTGAGTTTAATTCGTCAATGAATTTCATTTTAGGCATAATTTATTTTGTTTTCATCTGTTATCGATAATCTCGTCGTGGTGTGCGTAGTTTTTGTCGTTCTTGATGTTATATTCCATATCCAAATTTTCACTTTGCGTCTTGTATTAGCTGTGACTTTTATGTCTTGAACGCAGTAATAACTTCATCGAATCACTTCATACCATGAGATAGGACCATACAATTCTGGATTTAGAAGCGTGCGAGCAGTAAAATGATAGTACATTCCGTGGGCTGAAAGAACAAAAAAAGAACAATAGATCTATAGCACTTATAAATACAACGTATGCCCTACTCAGCTGACGGAGGTTTTCCTTGATAAGAATTGAAAGAATTTATGATAATATAAAATGTGGTGATAGTTATAGAATATTGGTAGATAGACTCTGGCCTCGTGGATTAAGCAAAGATAGGATAAAAATCGATCTTTGGGCAAAAGATATTGCACCGACTAATTCATTAAGAAGGTGGTTTGCACATGACGAAAAGAAATGGGATGAATTTAAACTTCGCTACTTTAAAGAATTGGATCAAAATAGCGTGTTAGTTAATACCATCATTGACAAAGCGAAAGAAGAATCCATAACATTGCTATATGCTGCAAAGGAAAAAAAATTTAACAATGCTGTTGCTTTGATGGAATATCTTGTATACAAAATGACTAGCGGAGAAAGCGAATTTTGAACAGGACTTGTGACCTTAAACCCTTCATGAATTTATCAACCGGCAACTTGTTTAATATATCGGATTTTTTTGCACACCACACCTAACTTGACCCACGTATGAACTGGGTTATGCCCATTTTTGGATAGGCACTTTCACATACATTTCTAAACCGACTAAATCTCTCACATCCAACTTGTCATAAAAAACCTTAATCGTCCTCGCACCTCTCCTTCTAAAGCATAAACTTGATCAATATCTGTATCGGTCTTGGATTTTAACTCCGATAGATATTTGGTTGTTCCTGTTTTAAGGTGCTTCGATTTTTAATGGAATTGCTTTTCAATGGGAGGAATTTGCATCTATGCTTTCAAGCCTTGTTTTGCGTATATCCCTTCAATATTTGAAACTGAATATGTGATTATTTCTGGTGCCTTGTTGTTGGATATAGGCAACGTTATATGCAATATGAGTAAAATGTTTGCAATATCAGCATTATAGCAATGACATGCTTGATGACTGAATCTTGTCCAAAGCACGCTGAGATATCTAAAATTTCTTTCTATCGGACATACACAGACGATATAGAAAAACAGAGGCTATGAAACCTCAAAGAATTATGGTCATCGACGACTTAAATATAGTTATTTCTATACAAATCACACCAATGTCTCTCTTGGCAAAGGTAGGCGTTTTTTCAGAGATATCAACGATGCTAAACTAACAATGGATTTGCAAGAAAGCGTAATTAAAAAATTTAGTGAAATAAAAAAGAATGGATGCCTCTGCGGCAGATGGAAACACATCGTTATTGTCTCGTGTTTTACCTTGAAGGGTGCCGTTCCTGTGGTTCTTGTTATGCAAAGGAATTCCTTATTTTAAAGAGTTGTATTTACAATAGATACAATAGCAATAGATTTCTCCTCATCATAGAATTGAATTAAATTAATGCCTAGTTAAAAATACTATAGTGCTATTGAATACGACTCACAGCTATATATTACACGTGATACAAACATCAATATTATCATGTACATTACAAGTACTTGTTAAGGCTACTACCGTATTCTTTAAAACTAAGAATTGGCGTCCTTCATATCTGTTACAATACCCTGATTTCGTACTGATATGTTTGAGTAAATGTATTGAAGTATCTTCATGTGTTAAAGTGGATAGACATAAAAGAGACGGTGTTGCATATTTTGTGTGGTTTCTAGTATAAACGAAAACCAGAGTATACCTGTTATAGTCGGGATTTTAATTTTCGAGCAGGTGGAGGTCTTAGATGTTGCAGGACCTTTGAGGTATTTTCGGTAACGCGTTTAAGTGATGAGGACCGATGGGAAGCATCGTCACCTTTCAGAGTACTCTTGGTTTCAGAAAGGATGGATCAGGTCTTGGCTTACGGTGGCCTACGCTTAACTCCAGACATGACAATCGATAATTGTCCGGATCTTGATTTATTAATCGTACCTGGAGGCTGGGGAACACGTACGGAGGTAAGGAATAAGAATCTCCTCAACTGGATTGCAGTTCGCGCTGCTAAGACAAGGCTAACGGCCTCAGTGTGTACAGGTTCGAGTCTTCTTGGAAAAGCAGGATTATTGGACGGCCATGAAGCAACAACACATTGGCGTGCTTTTGACTTTCTACGTGAGTCTGCACCAAGGGCTCAAATACGGGAAGACGTCAGATTCACTTTAGTTGAACCGATCTTCACCTCGGCGGGAGTTTCTGCTGGAATAGACCTGGCCCTGCGTATTGTCAACCACTTCTTTGGGATCGAGATTGCGAAGGTCACTGCTCGTCAAATGGAATATCCTTATCCAGAGAGAGATCTCCGTATGAAAGACAGTTAATTGATTTTGCAGATAGAAATTTCTCTATCAAACTTCTCGGAATTACACTATTCCAACAGAGAATACGTCCATTCTAGGATCTAATGCCGAATTTAAACAAGGAGGCTGTTTGACTTGTAACACGCTAATCAAGACATGAACTGCCTATCATCTCCTCCTAAATATTTTGTTAAGTGGCTATTCCTTCATTTTTCTGTAAATATGCAGGTTTGGTCAAACAGAAATAGCACTGACCTTCATGACTGCGAAACGCTAGCAAAGGGATATGAATTCACTAAGTGATAACTACATGGTGGGCGATCTTTATGAGTTGAAAATAGCTGCTGCCTATTACTATTGTGATAGCACACACAAAGGACACATTTGAATTGCGTGTTCGAGAACCATCAAGGAATAGGTCATATCTAGTAGCTTGTATTCCAACAGGTGCTTTATTTTGAGTATAACATTCAACTAAACAGAGTTATCTTTTCTAAAATCTCTGGAAGTATCGCGCAAGATTTTTATGAATATCTAAGAAAATTCAAATTCACAGAGAAGTTGTAACGTTTGGTTGATGTTATAAGAATGTGTTCTTTTCGTCTTCGTTTGACGATGAACGATAGATTGATTTTGTGTACTCCACAAATCTCATAGCAATGCGCAATCTAGGGAATACAAATAATACGTATGTGTAATGGGAAAGGATAAATCTGTGTCATAAAAGTTACTCAGAATTTCATTAACTCTAGTGTGTGTGAAATAAGAGGTTAGGAAAGTTGAAGGCGTTTTTTAATCCTGTCAAGCATCGAATCCATCTTGTCTGAACTAACCGTTGGCCTAGTCTTGAACATCGAATGAACTGGGCCTGCACCGTCACCACTGATTCTGGGGATAATATGGATATGAACATGGGATATTTCTTGACCAGCTTCTATTCCATTGTGTATTGCTATAGTTGAAGCCTTGGCTCCCGATGCCTCTTCTATTGGTGCCGTTACAGTCCGAAGCATACCAAATATTGCAGATGAATGCTCCCTACTCATATCCTGTATTTTGAAATAATGTTTTTTTGGAATAATCAGAGTATGCCCTGCCGATAATGGAAATGCATCTAAAAATGCGATAGCATTATCATCCTGACTAATAATCCTTGCAGATATGTTACCATTGACGATTTCGCAGAAAATGCAATTTTCTCCCAGCATATTCAATCACATAATTTA
>JASHSN010000568.1 GCA_030038695.1 Nitrososphaeraceae archaeon | reverse complement strand
TATCTTTCATCGAAGTTGTAGAAAGACCGACGTTAATATTAGCTGTTGAGAACAGGAATGAACATTGTCCATGGCGCTAATTGCAACAATCGGAGCAGTAATAGTGTCCATCGCTGGGATATCTTTATTTATACTAGGTACCACTTCTGCCAACCACACGAGCTCGCCCAATTTTCTCAACGGAATTTCGATCCCTTATGACAGATATCTAAAAGCGGTTGTGTCAGTCAATGGCTTCAAGTTGATTGCAGATTTAGCACTCACAGAAGATCAACAAATTAAGGGTTTGGCAATTAAAAACCACGTAAACGAAAGTCAAGGAATGTTGTTTGTTTTTCAACATCCATCTAAACAATCATTCTGGATGAAGGATATGAAATTTCCAATAGATATAATTTGGCTGAATGCGAATAGTTCGGTTGTCTACATAGTTCCAAATTTGGAACCCTGTCCAATACGAGGTGATTGTCCTGGTTACTCACCTGGCGAGGATTCTTTATATGTGCTAGAAACATCGGCAGGTTTTTCACAAAGACATAACATTCGAGTAGGGACACAAATCCATTTCCACCTTGTAGGCTGATGCGTATTGGTAATGTTGTTATGACCAGTATTAGCACTTTTTTCTTATCAGCGCCGATATTCCGTCGTCAAGGCTGAATTTGGGTTCATACCCAAGTTCCGACTTAGCAAGCGTTATGTCTGCCTTGGTTTTCTGCACGTAGTTTTTGATGGGATTATCGACATAGGTGGCTTGTATATTAGTTCCAAGATGTTGGTTAATTATTTCTACTAAGCTCGAAAACGAAGTTTCTATGCCAGTGCCGATATTGTAAATTCCGAATTCCGTCTCTTCTGACTGGAGTGCCAGAATATTTGCTTGGACCACATCATCTATAAATGTGAAATCCCGAGTCTGGGTTCCATCGCCATATATCACTGGGCTTTGTCTGTTTGTCATACTCCACAGAAACTGCGAAATATTATTTGCGAACTTTCCTTTATGCTCCTCGTTGCGGCCATAAACGCTGAAATATCTTAAACCAACTAGGTTCAATCCGTTCTCCCAAAAGTATGTCTTCGCTAAAATTTCTCTACAGTAAAAGGAGGCCTCATAGAATGTCTTCGGTGTGATAATGTGAGATTCCTTAAATGGAATTGGTAGACCATTATACAGAGAACTTGATGAAGCAAAAATTACTTTTTTGACGTAGTTACGTTTAGCAGATTCCACGACATTCATAAATCCTAAGGCATTTATATCGACTCCTTTTCTCGGGTCGTCTTTGAACATAGGGGAAGAGCTTTTTGCGGCAGAATGGAAAATGTAATCGCATCCTCTTCCTACTTCTAAAGTTAATTCATAATCCATAATTGAACCCTTCACAAATTTTACGTTCCGAGAGAGATTTGTTGGGCTTCCCAAGGATAAATCATCGAATGCAATCACAGTAGCATCTTTGTCTCTGCTCAAGGTATTTGCTATATTAGATCCGATGAAACCGGCTCCACCAGTTACAAGTATCTTCATAAATTCTCTTAGCTTATCGTGACAGAGTTACCATATTTTTCTGTTATCGTTATAACCCGTTACCGGATAAGTCTACTCACTAGTGTTATGAAAAAGTCGAACCGTTACTGAACTAGCTAGTCAATATTGAAGATAGTTGTTTCTGACTAAGGGTAGATATAGCTGGTCTTCCGAGCGAATATTAGATAAGTTGTATGTCCTACCATCCTCATGGCAGGTCTGCTCATCCCTTCCCTTGCCTCTATATCTCGAATAAGCAATTCAACACAGTTTACATCTATGAAATTATTCTGCTTAAGTTCTGTTGCTGACTTTTCCAACTGATTCATTGTCGGACAAATGGCAAGGAATGCACCACTAGGTTTCAACGCATGGTAAACCTGGTCGACCATCGTCCAAGGGTCACCAAGATCGACTATAGCTACATCAACATCTTTTATGTCAATACCTTCATGTGGATCACGTAGATACGTAGTGACATATGATGTCATCGCAGCCTTTTCGAGATTGCGCTTAGCAATCTCTAAAAAATCAGGATTTATGTCGTAACTGTAGACGTGCCCTGTGGTTTTTACAATGCTTGCGAGAAAGGTAGTCAGAGCACCACTGCCAGTTCCGATCTCCAGTACCTTCGATCCGCTTTTCAATCCCGTACGAGCTACTATATATCCCAAATCTTTTGGATATATAATCTGCGTCCCCCTTTCAGACTTCATTATAAAATCGTGAATAGTTGGTTCTAACAGGTGAATAATTTTTCCTTCGCTGGTTTTAACAATCGTGCCGTATTCGGATCCGATAATCGATGAAACATCAATTATTCCTATATGGGTATGCACCTTCTTTTCTGGGGCAACCCGTGTCAGCCATTTTTTCCTAGATGTGTGAAATAGCAAAACGTAGGAACCATCATGAATTGTCATTGACAAAATTAACAGAAATTAGAGGAGATAAAAATCATTCCAGCATAACCATTACTTGCATACATGCATGATAAGTAATTACCCTCAATTTGACTATCCGTAAGGCTTTCAAAAGCAAGCTGCCTGTAGTAATACCATGCACTGTTTG
>JASHSN010000567.1 GCA_030038695.1 Nitrososphaeraceae archaeon | reverse complement strand
TTCTTCTTTTAGATATTTTTCTATTGCCTCTTGAACCACTGCTGAGTATGGTCTACTTTCCTGGATTGCTCTCGTCTTCAATGCTATAACAAGATCTTTTGGCAGATGGAATGTTGTCTCCTTTTTTGATACTTCTTGGATGACCAATTATACATTCTACTAGTAGTGGAATGGGATATTTAATACTAATCATCCTTTGGACTAAACTATTCAACCGTAAAAGCTATTAACGACCGGATATGTAATACAGTATATATGAGAATGCATATCGCGATCTCGGCACCGCTTTTACTATTGTTTACTCTGGGGGTATTAACAACAGATACGAAAGCCTGCTGGGACGACAGTTTTAGGGATAAGGTAGGAACCAAATGATTGAGAACATTCTGACTCCTCTAGTGTCGTTTGCAAGCAGTGGTGTCGCAGGCGTACAAGAGAAGACAGTAAGGTTTCGGTAACCGAATGCTATGCCACATACATTCAATGTGGAGGTCTGAGGAGATGATGTGATGAATGCGAATGCATGTGTATATGGGGAGGATTTTCCTTAACAGGCTGACATATGCTGGTGGGATTGATTACCCTGTTAAGGCAGACAAGTTCGATGACATGACGGAGGCACATCAAGGAGGGCCAAGTGCTGGAGATATCTGGGGCTATAGAAGAGAATGCCTTTTTGGATATGCTGAAGATAGGGCTGGACAAATCAATAACCCGTTCAGAACGTGTTTGCAAACTTCCTCAATTATATATTGACTAATCAGAAAATAAATAAGCAATTATTATATATTATTACTTACAAATTATGTATACCAAAGTATCTAAAGAAATAATTTTGATTTTGCTCATGGCGGCATTTTTGATACTGCCATCATCGGTGGTGCAGCTCTCGCACTCACAGTCGAATCAGGATATGAAAGCCGTCCTGGATATCCACAACCGAGAGCGCGCTGCCGTTGGATTTCCGACGCTCACGTGGAGCGACAGTCTCGCAGCCGAGGCCCAGAGTTGGGCTAATCATTTGGCGACGCTCGGAATCGTATGCGGTTCCCAGGGATGCAAACCTTCTCCTCCCCATGGTGCTACAAACGAGAATATGGCTTTTGGTCCAGCGTATCCGGCCGATATTGGGCGCACTTCACCGGCCGAATATGCACAGTTGTGGGCCGACGAAAAGGTGAAATACGATGCCGGGCAACGTTCCGGGTCAGGCATCGGTCATTATACAGCGATGGTCTGGAAGAGCACGCGTGAGGTCGGTTGCGGGTTCGTCGCCGGTGCGCTGCCAGATGAGGTCGGCCGCGGGGGTGGAACGGACATTCTGGTGTGCCGCTACTCCCCGCCGGGCAACGTTTGGAGCCAGGCACCAAGCGATTTACCAAATTATAGCGCTACAAAGTGAATTGCTATTGAACCTACGCTCTGGGGACGCCAACAGCAGATGCAAAAACCGGCTGGGGCGACAGAGTCGGTGGTACTATGGAAGTTCTCAAGCAGCTTCTGTTACCCTTCATATTTCATGAAAATACTCACCTTGAAACCCAAATGGTATATGGTGAGGGGCTTCGGCTCTGGCTATTTCTTCAAATGACTTTGCATCTCAGATAAGTAGAAACCCATGCTTTAGACCTCCTTTCCATGATGTCGACTTTAACCAACCCTTCGCTTCGCCCGTAGGGTTCATGAGGCTGACCAACCGCATATACAAAACGATAATCCTTGGTGTTGTATTGTCTGTAGTTAATTCGTGGAAGTTCCATTGAATCGTTCGCAAGGATTTCATAATACAGTATATGTTGACAGCTTGGTTCGTTTTTAGTGGCAGTATGGCAAGTGAATGCAGCCAATGCACAACCCTATTGGGGTGCAGGAAACCCGCACCAGCCAGGGCACGTACAGCTAGGCAGATGCACCTATGATCACGATAACATTCTTTATAACTCATTCTCCATCCTTGCAGATATTTATTTTATTTAGGAAGTTTCAGAACCAACAAGCAACTCAAATAGGCAATGTCGACATCACTGATCAAAATCAAAAAGCACACATACGAGCAAGTATACTTTCGTTCACACTGCTTCTTTGAAGACCCAAGCACGCGCTAGCCGGCGACCAGTTCCAAGAAGAGGTCTTCATGCCGCTCCGCACCCGAGGACTTCGAGAATGTTATGCCTGTTTTGATGGCCGCGCCCTCTAGTACGTCCTCGTAGACCTGGGCCACCGTGATCGTGAACAGGGAGTTGGACCCGTCGCTGGACATCCTCTCGCGGGTGAGCGTTGCATCTCCCTTTACGTAATAGCTCATCGTCTCGTTCACAAAGACAAGGGTGACCTTTTCGTCTCGGAGCAGATTATTAGAGGTGCGGCTCCCAAAGTATGTGGCCGCCCTAATCGTCCTCTCGTCTGGGGCGAATACCTCCCAGTGGCTGAGCATGGCCACGTGTGGCCAGGACTCCTCATAGACCGTCAACATCAGTATGACCTCCTCGAAGGGAAACCCTGTCTGGCTTAGGCGCCTCAGAAGATCTTCGGGGAGGACCCCTTCACTTCACACGCGACAAGGACTCTACGGCCCTCCATTAAAACCAGGTACCCGAATCTCCAGCTCAGGAGATCAGCACGAAGAGCTCCTTAGATATTAGTATTATTGATTTCTCCGTACTTGCTCATGAGCAATGCCCAACCTCTTCATGACCATCATTCTTTCGTACTAACTTTCCAATCGAGATCACATCTCGAATATCTCCTCCCTGCTTCCATACTGCTTTTCCTATTACGTGAGCAATCTTCAACTTAGGCAATACTTTGACTGATATTTCTAGAAATTGCCCTTCTGAAAATCTAGGTAGATGTAAACGTCGAAATCGGGACTGCAAGGGTCTTGAAAGCCTTGTGATTTCATTGCAGGCTGCAAACACTTTTGCCCCCTTGATGACTATCAGATCACATACTGCTAATACTAGAGTAATTGAGTTTCTTAGGACATATACACGAGACCTGTACTACATTCTTTTAGGTCTTTTATCTCCATCAATATCTACGGTGTCTATGATCGGGTCGGTCTCATAATTTAGGCATAATGAGAGGAGATAAGAACACGTCAGTCCAAACGTGCCATCAGTTTGATCCTTCAATACATCGAGAAAAACTATATCGCTAGGGAAAATAGATCCTCATTAACTCTACGTTGGACTATCCTACTATCGGATATTTTCCATTCTTCATCTGTTGAGTCATATTCAATATCTGGTCTTCACTTATTCCCATACTATGCAATCGGAACAAAGCCATTATTGCTTGTTGTTTATTCACCATAATTGTGTTAAGCATGAAGATCTGTTGAATAATCTTGTTCTGTTCTTGATTAAGACATCCTAGTTGTCGCTAGTGGTAACACATCTTTTACTTTTTTAATCCGACCTTCTAGTATACGCCGGTTAAATTCAATTTCGCACCTTTCTTTTTAGAGTTCACATGTAACACAGTGATAATGCGAGTCAATTGCTAGTTCTGATCGAACGTCATAACGCTGGGCTTAATCCGGTACCCACCGTGCGTGTAAATTCTAGCAGAGTTGAACACAAAAGCTAAATACTTTGTTGCTGAACCCCTCTATATGCGGGAATCTAATCCCTCCGAACCCTGTTTTTACCAGAGTTGCAAATAAAAAAAGGGATCCATATTCAAAGCAAAAGACGACTTGTGGGAGTTTTTGATGTCTTGTAGCGTCTTATTTTATCTGTTAACACCCGCCGAATATTGTGGTATAATCTGCAGTATTGTTGTGCATCTAGCACTGGGACATGCCAATATTACAAAATTAGCTCGTTCCTCTGCGATTCCAACAATTTGAATAGTCTCTGGCAGAAATGTATGTTTACAAAAAGGACAGCGAACGTGTTTGTACGGTTTTGGTCGTCCAGCAATACCCTTCGTTACACGGTTTTTCATTGTGTATTAGTAAAATCCTGCATCTTATTGGTATATCGATATTCTATGACTTGCCAACGAACTGCTGCTCTCTAACAAGAGTTGACTAGGTGTAATAATAGACTGGCTAACTTGCGAACAATAACGGCGCATACGTACGTACAAAGAATTTTAAATTTATCATATATGTATTGTTAGCCTTATTCGATATTACGCCCAAAATGAGAAGTGCCCATTTTATAATTTATCGTTGACATAAATTCCTTCAGATTTAAATCAAGTTATGACAAAGTTTTGCAGCGCATATGTTGACTGACCACATCGAAATGGAAATTCTATAGGGATTTGTTTTTTCTTCTTGTTGTTCTTATCGCGTGTCGATTTATTTGTTGACGAAGTCATATCATTGCTTTCCTTTATAGTAGTTGAATTTAGCTTAATATTTCTGTGGCAATCCCTCTAGTGAAGTAGCAGAAAATATACGAAAAACATGGCCTGTTGTCTGAATTATTCAAGATGAAGACATTGCAAATATAGGCGCTGAAGGCATCGAACATCCTCTTCATCTTCAGTTGAAGTTAAGAGAATTCATAAGAAACCGCAAAAAAGATCATTATGAACCAAGAAAATCTAGGTCGATATCAGATGATGGAATATGGATTTCTCCATGACCAGAAGGTATGTTATCGCCTCACAAAGATTCCCTAACGCGTCAAGAGATAATCCCTTTGCCAATTAATGAATTCTCATACCTGGCTTGCTATTTCGCCAGCATTAGGAACTGTCTTCACGACGGCAGTACTCTTGCAATGTAATGTAATTACTCCAGGGCCTGATGATCCAAATTCCTTAAATGGCAATGAAAAATACTGTTCAATCAGTTATTGATTTCGTGATAATTCAAATCATAATATAAATACAGCGGATGATAATAAGGTTGAAGAACCACAGAACAAAAAATTAAAAATAGTTCGCTTGGTGTGCCACAAGAATTTTGGTTATAGCTTGGATGCATGTTTTGCAACCAACCTGGCTAGGAGATATTATGGTTATTATCGTTGTATTAGCTGGAAGTTATTCAAGTTAAGAAAAGGACGAGTAAATACGGAGCTTTCGATAGTAGAAGTTGTAGATGACAAATGAACAGACAAGTCTACACAAAATATTTGCTATACTTGATAAATCCATCACACTCGGAATAGCTCGTCAGAAGCTGCCGGATAAAATATGGGGAAGTAAATTGATTGGGTTTTTAATGGAACGATTAATACCGTCTGTCATTTGTCTGGTGTTGTTGGGATCTGCTGCTCCTGTTCATGCTCACTCCCTGGCGTATAATCTAGGATTTCGTCAAGGTATGAATGCTTGTTTAGGTACATATATTGGAAAAAACAGCGCAGAACGAGATGATTGTATAGCTGGTAAATTAGCGGGCGAACAGTATCGAGCGTCACTGACTTATCCATATAAGGTGGGATTTGCTCATGGTAAGCAGGATCGTCTTATCTCTATTGGTGATTATGCTTGTAAAAGCTTTTCAGGCGCATTGGGTCTTTTGGATACTCCACAATGGGAGTGTCAGCAAGGATATGACGCAGGTTGGGCAGCACCAATAAATCATACAGCACAACAGATGGCCATGACTGCAAACAAACAGACGCAAGCTTACAAAATTGGTTATAGTGCTGGGGCTAATAATGGCACCTACTCAGCCTGTAACGAGTTTACTGATAGACAAAGCCATATCTGTTCAAACGCATATGATGATGGGTTTCTAACAATTCCCTTGGTCAAATGAACGGATTTTTAAATTGGGCTATAAATATGGTTTTACAACTGCTAAGCATAAAGATCCTGAACCTGATCGAGCAATGCGAATGATTGAATAACAAACCATGCCATGGGGACTTATAATTTCCCTGTGTTTGCAATCAAAACTACTCCGGTCATTACTATCACGGCTTATTATCTGCGATAGGTTCACTAAGTATCGCCCATCACAAAAGAACAGCCATAGGCAAAAGTATTGGCTAATGATGCTCATGTATTTCTAAGAACCCAGAAAAATCCAGCCCATCCTGCCTGGAACATTAGTGAAATCATTGAGGGATAGAAATTGCAGACACATGAAAATTCTGTAGCTCGCCTAATGGGATACTCAATACAATTAAAAAAATTCCAACATCATACCAGTTGAAATCAGTACGTTGGTAGGGAGATCTGCTTTAGATGAATACAACGACCGGCCTGACAAGCTGATTCCAGCTATTGCTAATGCGATTATACCAACAAATTCAAATTTCATATTAGAAGTATTTGTTTCTAGAAATTGTGGCGCCACAGAAGGAAATATCAATATAACAAAGCCTACAGGACCGGTGATAACTCCAAG
>JASHSN010000566.1 GCA_030038695.1 Nitrososphaeraceae archaeon | reverse complement strand
TTTCTCTAAGTAGGAAACTATTTATGAAAAAGTCACAGGGTTAAGTTACCACCAATTACAGATAAACCACAGAACTGGAGGTGATACAAAGTACTTGATAATATTTTCAATGACTCAGGTGAAGCAAAGCAAGAAGTGATACAAAGTACTTGATAATATTTTCAATGACTCAGGTGAAGCGAAAACTCACATTCTTCGCAGAAGTATCCTGGTCTATCAAATTCAGAATGCAGTATCATGACATCATGGCAGCGAGGACATTCGATTTCCTGTTCAATAGATATATCTACCTTCGCGAGTTGTCCACTAGGGTGTTTATCGTCAGCGTCTTCTAGTCTCATTTTTGATATTGTAATATGCTGCAGTTATTTTTAATATATAGTAGACGACCACTGAGAGAGGGAGAGGGACAAAGTAAAATGAGTTTGTAGGAACAGCGCGTAGGTAAGAGACAAACCGTCAAGTATCTACCAGGCCAATATACTGACATCTTTCACACAGCCAACCGTCGGGTTCATGCTTCATGCACTCTCTTTCTTCATAACAAAAGTCGCATTTCCTCAAAACCATGAGAGTTGTCCCGGGGCATTATGTTTAAGCGTTTTGGCATCTCACTCCAACTAAGAACTATGAAAAAGCATGGCTAAAAATGTTTCAAGAATTCCTCTTCTGTAGCGTGTACTTGGGCAGTAATCGATTTGATAACACCTAGTTTGATTCGATTGTGCCTTGGTACGGTTAGATGTCTTCCGTCCGGATGGTTTAGTTGAAAATGGGTGTTACTTATCCTATCAATTACAAATCCGTAATGCTTGGTCAAAACTACCAAGATTTTATCCGAATTATGATTCGTAATCATATCATACAGAAATTTCGTGTGCCTCTTCGTATATCCAGGTTATCATCAATTGTATAGCATCTGTGATATTGACCTTTAACTCTTCAGGGTTTCCCCTTGGCTTATTGCACCTGGTAATTCCAAACACCTGCCACTAAACCCGCCTTCCGTTTTCTCGGATGTAGATTCATCTGTAACAGCAATAGCTGGTGTAGGTCTGCTGCCAATTATATAAAAAAATTCCACAAGCTATTATAACTTAACTTCTTGTCTGAGGGCTGTTGATATTCAACCGTTCATGCGTCTATCTTATTTAGTACCACCCGCCACCACCGCTGTAAGGTCCGTTGCCACCGTTTCCACCGTTGTAGGGTCCGTTGCCACCGTTTCCACCGTTGTAGGGTCCGTTGCCACCGTTTCCACCGTTGTAGGGTCCGTTGCCGAAGCCGCCGTAGAAGTGATGTCGCCAGCCACCCCCGCAGCCGCCAAAGCCGTATGCCCATGCTTGCGTTGTTACTATAGGACCATCAGCAAACAGTAATATCGCCGCTATGATACCGGTGATAGCTAATACTGTACTTATCCTTGTATTCATTATACTATAACATTCTACTATTCATTTATACGCAATGATACCTCGCTATACAACTTATATGTACAAACTAATTCTGTAAAGAGAATACATTTTATTTATTTTAGTCTTCACCGTGCGTTTTCTGATATCTTAAATCTAATGTAGATTCGTCTGAAAATTCAGCCATATCCCACCGAACCCGCAACACTAGTGTATCGTTTTCACGCAGTGATTGACAAAGAGCAAGGAACAAGAGAAGTTGTTCAAGAACTTAGACGTAAACGACCACCCCTGATAGAAAAGGTAGGAGACACAGAATGGGACGTTTTCTTGAATCAAAAAGGGTTAGAATACTGTGAACGTAAATGTAATGAACCATGGATAAGGATTATTTCAAACAGTCCTTGAAGGATGACTTGATTCAGTAGCTCCTATCTATTTTCCATGGCAACCTTGGATGTTTCCATAGTAAGTTGAGGTGCTCCGTTTCTTTGATTAGGAAGTTGTGCTTCTATATCCTCCTTTTAGGTCCTATAGCCGAGGAGAAAAGTTCCGAGAAGCGTCTTATGCCTGACCCCAAAGAAGAAAATTTCGTAGAAGAGTGGAAGAGAAGTAGAGACACGATTGACAAATTTGCGCGAAGGATTCAGGTATGGTTATACCGACGCAAAAGAGAATAATAGTTCGGATAGCGCACGGGATTGTGGTGGCAAATGCGGACAAGTCCTCGATTTGTGAAGATGGGTATAATGCTGGTTGGAGAGGGGGTGGAGGAAGGTGACATATCTCTTCAATCTCCAGCATGATGGTCAATGAGGTGGAAGGATGAAGAGAACATTTTTCACTTTGACAATAACTCCACTGATATTGTCTGTCTTTGTGCCAAACGTTTACTCACATACGGCTATCTATAAGTATGGGTATGAAAACGGGAAGATAGATGGTGCACTTGCAGCTCTTGGACGGTGATGCGTCGGGAGTATGCGACAAATATAGTTCAAGTAAGCAGACAGAGACGGGCGTTCAGTATGATAAATGTGCTGAAGGTTATTCCGATGGTTACAACCATTTCTACGGAAAGAGTTTGAAGATCTTTGCAAAAATAGATCACGTCCCTGCAAAGCCAGAGTACAAGTATGGCTACAAGTTTGGTGAGAATTCGACGTTGTCTACCCACTATTTTGATCCGACTGTTTGTGACGTGTACAACGTCACACAACAGATCCGATTCTGTAAGCAAGGATATCTCGATAGCGTTACCATGATCAATGGATTATTCAAGCGAATGCCTGAGTATAAGGTTGAGTACCGGGTTGGTAAGGTAGATGGGAATCAGTCTGCTGCATGCTCCCTCCCTGGAAATTCGACCAATTTCACAAAACAAAACGCATGCGACTTGGGACATCAGGACGGATTCAACTCCAATGTCAAGGTGTGGGCAAAGACACCAGAATACAGATATGGATATAAAAATGGCGAGACTGATGGCACCATGGATTCCGCAGGTTCCTGCGGGAGCACGTTGGATGATATCTTGAAGATCAACGCAACAGCCCAGCAAAACGATATATGTGAAAAGGGATACTCCGACGGATTTTACAACTCGTGTTCGCGCCAACATAAATGCGATTCGATGTCATGACAAGGCCCCCGTACATACATCAGCAGCCTCCTTCTCATACTGAGATGGTTCGGTCAATGTACCCAAGATCGCCATAATAAAAGCGGCCGCATGTGATAATCTCATGGGTATTCCAAATCCGGAAACCAATTGCTCGCATGAATCGATTGATCGAATCGATGCCCATTTGATGTCGTAACTTGCAATATTATCACTTCTGAAAGCACGAAGATCGTTGACCAGCATGGCGTTGGGCTGAAGTCGTATTAGGAGAACCTTGTTCACGTCACTCTAAGTACCCAACTTTCACTCTGTGTCAAGACCATGGACGGAGTTGCTCGAAGTCATTCCACGCTACGCCGGCATTGAGTTCGTCCTGGCCACCGACATCCGTTTCGCCTAAGACACGGCGATTCTCGGAGAGTTCGAGGCGTTTGGCTGCGAGTTATGTCATATAGGAAGGGAAGCTCCTTGCAATTACCAGAAATAGTAAATAAGTGTACGATATATGTAGCATAAAATCATTATTGGTCAAATACTATATAGAATAATCCATCGAATCCTTTATTAGAAATGTTATAGTCGTTTCGGTTACGATATGCTACGAATAACAATCGCAATAGCTATAGGCACAGCCTTGCTTATGGGAGTACTCATGTACGGATCAACAAAACCAATAGCCAATCAAGCATTCGCTGCTACTGCTTGTAGTTTAACAGTAGGAAATGAGGGGACTACCACAATAAGTGGTAAACTAGAGTGTGGTGGTCAAGGATTGGGTCATGCTACTATACACCTTACATTACATCACATTACTACTGGGAGAACAACAACAGCAACAGCAGAAACAGAAATACCCGATGGTAGCTATGACCACGCAGTGGTGTTAGGGGCTGGGCACTCATATACAGTTGATGCAAAATATGATGGTGATAGCGACCATCAGCCAGCATCTGCAACAGCATCAATAGACATTAAAGGGTCTACAGGAAATTCACAGCAGAATAACAATGCTAATCAAGCATCCGCTGCGACTCCTTGTGATTTAACAGTAGGAACCCCCTCAGATGAGGCGGTCCCTGGCTCAATAATTGGTAAACTAATCTGCGGTGGTCAAGGAATTTCTCATGCTACTATAAAGATTAGTGGGCTTCCTGGAGGCTCAACTGAGAGTACAACAACCTCCTCCGATGGTAGCTATGAGCAGGGAGTCTTCTCTCCATTTAGCGCAGGGCAGTCATATACAGTTACTGCAAATTTTGATGGTGACAGCACCCATCAGGCAGCATCTGCAACAACATCAGTAAACATCAAAGGGTCTACAGAAAGTACACAGCAGAGTAACAATGCTGGAAATTCACAGCAGAGTAACAATGCTGGAAATTCACAGCAGAGTAACAGTTCTCAGCCGTGAGTCAGCGTACGCAACACTTCATTTTTTTGAATCTTTCATTAATTTGTTTAGAAGCCTGCCCTATGATTAGATTTCTGACTTTAAGATTAATATCATCTCGCAATGCATTCAATTCGTTAATACGTTATGGCACATAGAATACTAATTGAAGAAGATAATACTGCATTCAGAATAGACGACGTCTCTTTGCGATCGACGACCAAGGAATAAGCACGCCAAGCGACCAAGGAATTCTTGAAACATTTCTAACAAATACGGTTTTTGAAATACTTTTATTCAGTTAAAGATACCAAAACGCTTAAACACATACTCTTGTGATAACTCTAATGGTTCTGAGGAAATGCGACTTTTGCTATGAAGAAAGAGAATGCGAAAAATATGAACCTGATGATTGGCTGTGTGATAGATGTCAATACATCGCGCTGATAGATACTTGACTCAAATATATCTATAATGGTAGATTAATTATACAGGATTAAATTTTCCTAGATTTATATTCTGAATTCTTTGTCTGGCTTGTTATACTATGTATAGCGGTTGAGCTGCGAGCGGTACATATACAGTCCAAGCGCACTTTGCTGGTCACGGAATATTTGAACCATCAAATTCGCGAACACAGACCTGTTATAAAGGAAGTATCATACTTTTACCGATCAGTTATGGCGCTCACGTTAAGTAAATACGGCAGCAACATAAGCTCAAAACTATCTAGTGTAAATTTGGCATTTCAACGAAAATTAGATTGCCGGGGACAACATTACATTAACCGTATATCGAAATGGACATGTTATAGATCTGAAAGCAACGCTTGCTGCCAGACCGTCCTTGCTTCCATTTCTTACCACACGATCAGCGCCACCTTCAATCCCCCATCCTCCAATGCGACGTCCGACAATACGTACACCACCCCCATAGCTTTCTTTTATCCCACCTGTAGGAGATAGGAACTGAAATCATGTGGAAATATCGTATCCATAACATTATTAATGTACAAGCCCTCCGACATTTGAAAAAAATTATACTGAAAATACCTGATGTCCTCACCGGTACATATCAATAGAATCTAAAAAAGCGTAGATGGGCT
>JASHSN010000565.1 GCA_030038695.1 Nitrososphaeraceae archaeon | reverse complement strand
CCTTGATCGTTTCGGAGCATAATCTTTCCAGTTCTCTTAAGTCACCATTGTTACCGATCGCGAATCGTAATTCACATGCGCAAGTCTCTATCTGACGCCATTTATGTATAGACTCCTTCAGCAAATTTTCAGAATAATCCAAAGGCTTTGAATAATTTACCGAAAGACAGTAGATCCGTATACTGTTAGGTCCCCACCTGCTTAGCGCATCCTGGATTGTTACAATGTTGCCTAGAGATTTTGACATTTTTTCAGAATTGACGGTCACCATACCTGAATGAATCCATATTTTCACAAATTCTTTTCCTGAGAATGACTCCGATTGAGCAATCTCATTTTCGTGATGAGGAAAGACAAGATCGCATCCACCTCCATGGATCTCGAAAGGAGTTTCGAAATATTTCAAAGCCATAGCGGAACATTCGATATGCCATCCTGGTCTTCCCTTCCCCCAAGGACTATCCCATACAGGAGGATCAGAATAGAATTTCCATAGAGCAAAATCAAGCGGATCCTCTTTAGAGTGATCGATTTCGATTCGAGCTCCTATCTCCAATTCTTCGATTGGTTTTTTTGACAACTTACCATAACCCGAAAATGATTTTACACGAAAATAGACCCCATTGACAGATAAGTATGCATTGCCTTTCCTCATCAGTGCATCGATAAGGAATATTATTTCCTGTATGTGTTCAGAGGCTCTTGGATATCGATCTGCTGGCAACACGTTTAGAGAATTGAAATCCTTGAAGTAGCTCTGCATATACCTAGACGAGATTTCCTGTGCTGTAGATCTTTCATTTACCGCACGATTTATTATCTTGTCATCGACATCTGTAAAGTTCTGGATAAATTCTACTGGGCGGTTCTTGGTGCATAGGTAGCGGCGTAGAACATCGAATACCACAATTGTTCGGGCATGACCTATATGTGAATTATCGTAGACTGTCACACCACAAAGATAAATTCTTGTGCGGGTAGTTCGCTCAGTATTTAAGTCCTCAAGTCGCCTAGTCAATGTGTTATATATTTTCATTGAGGTGTCCCAAGATACTTCTCAACTGTTCCTCGCCTGAGGGTGAGACACGTGATTTTCTGTAGACACAGTGGCGGTCTTATTCTAAAACTATACATCTACATAAATGTCATTTTCCTTAGTATCCACGTCATAAGTTGTGAGTTCAACCCCTTCAAGATAATCAAGGAGTTCACCTGTTCTGATATTGTAATGCCATGAGTGTAGAGGACATTCAACGATTTCACCGTCTATCCTTCCCGGTGCCAAAGAACCGTCTTGGTGTCTACAAAGGGCCTCAACGGCATAGTACTTTCCGTTTGTATTGAATAATGCGATCCTAGTTCCGTTTACATTCAACTCTTTTCCCTTGCCATTCTTAATTTCCTCTTTGGCACCTACTCTAATCCACGTCATTCCATTGTCTGAGCTGTAGCAGGCTATAAAATGATTGTTATCCGCTGTAACCGCTGTAACGTGCTCTAGGCTATTCAAAAGGTTCATAAATTGATGTCTGGAACCTACCGTACATCTATTATGTTTGAGATCGTGCATATGAGTGATGTAGTTAGAATTCCTCCTAGCAGATTAAAAAATTCATTGAAGGATACCTCTATTGCTATTTTAAAAGAGAAATATGAGAGTATGATTAGCCCTGAGCTTGGATATGTCATAATGATTATTGATGCAAATGCAAATTCGGTCGGCAAACTGGTGGCAGGAGACGGTGCAACCTACCATAGGGTTATCTTCAAGGCATTAACGTTCTATCCTAGGTTGCAGGAGGTAGTGGAGGGCGAGGTAGTCGAAATTACTGATTTTGGAGCTTTTGTGAGAATAGGACCGACTGATGCATTATTGCACCTGTCGCAGATCACAGATGATTATCTGAGAAGCGATGTTAAACAAGGTGTTATAGTCGCGAATCAAACAGCCAAGAGTCTAAAAATCGGTTCTCGGATACGCGCACGGGTAACAGCCATAAGTCTTGGGAAGGGGGCAGCTATGGGAAAAATAGGCATAACCTGTAGACAACCGTTCCTCGGTGCCACTGAATGGATTGAACAAGAGTTGTTGAGGGCAAAGCAGCCGCCGGCAGCAGCACCTCTTAAGGAAAAGAAAGGTGGAGGCAACAAATAATTGGCTAGGGAAGTAGCTTGTAAAAGATGCAAGGCTGTTACCATCGGAAAGGTTTGTCCAGTCTGTAAGTCGACTGATTTAAGCCCAGATTGGTCAGGTATCATTTTGATTTTTGATCCAGCGAAATCTAGGGTAGCTGCTACTCTAGATATCATATTGCCACATAAATACGCTCTGAAGGTGGCTTAAACCTTCATCAAATCAGAAGGATGTATAATTTACAGACATATTTAGAGCTTAGGGATTCGCTAATACACTTCCTACACGAGGATGTTGGAATGGGAGACGTTACCAGCGAAGATGTTCTCCCACCAGATCTCTCTGCTTACGCTGAAATTATTTGCAAATCAGACAAATCAGCAATGGTGGCAGGTCTAGAGGAAGCAGGAATCCTCTTCGACATTTGTAACTGCAGGGTTCAGACTTTGGTGCGAGACGGATCCATTGTACAAAATGGGAATAAAGTAATGAATATTTCTGGTAGGGCGCTTGCCATACTCAAGGTAGAAAGAAGTGCATTAAACCTGATAATGAGAATGAGCGGTATAGCGACTGAAACTCGGAGACTTGTAGACATGGTTGGAGAGATTAATAGATCCATAAAGGTTGCATGTACGAGGAAGACGGCTCCAGGATTAAGATCTTTTGATAAAAAGGCCGTAGTGCTGGGAGGAGGAATGGCACACAGAAACCAACTAGATGAAATGGTGTTGATAAAGGATAACCACCTGGTATTAGCCCGCTCGATAGAACAAGCTATTCGACAGGCAAGAAAAAAAATGAATGGATCCTCTTTATTGGAATGTGAAGTAAAAAATCTGGCGGAAATGGTCTGCGCGGTTAAGGCAGGCTCGGATATCATAATGCTCGATAATTTTTCTCTAGATCAAGCAGCGGTTGCAATGGGTGAAATTAAAAAAATTCGAGGTGACAGGAGGATCAAAGTAGAGATTTCGGGAGGGATAGGTCCGCAAAACATAGTTGATTACGCAAAGTTGCAACCTGATATCATATCCCTTGGGTACTTAACCCATTCGTCCAGTGCAATTGATTTTAGTTTAGAGATCAAGAAAAACAGACTGGCTTAGAGATCAAGGAAAAGGGGACCAAGCTATTTAGCCACTAGCAATTAAGAAATAGCTAACATGCGTTCTATGGCTGCTCGCGCTTTTGCAGCGGTTCTGGGTGGAACTTTGACTCGAAATACGCTATTGACAAGCGAATTTCGAATTTTTTCTAGGTTGACTAATTTCATATACTTGCATATAGCGTCTCTCTTGATAGGTATGAATTGTTTATGAGGATTCTCTTTCTTCATTCTGTAAAGTATTCCCGTTTCTGTTGCAACTACAAATTGTTTTGCATCTGATGAAAGTGCATGTTTCATCATACCTTCGGTAGAGAGGATATGTGCAGATTTTTGTAATTCTCCGGTAGATATATGATAAAGCGTTGTTGAGGTACAACCACACTCGGGATGAACGAGGAAATCAGCACTGTTGAACTTCTTGAGCATATCATTGATATCTTGAGCATTTATGCCGGCATGTACATGACATTCACCTGGCCATACAAAGATGTTTTTTCTCTTAGTCATTTTCGCTACATATGACCCGAGAAACATATCTGGTAGAAAGAGTATTTCTCTGTTAGAGGGTATGCTGTTCACTATTCTAACTGCATTAGAGGATGTACAACAGTAATCTGAAAGAGCCTTTACTTCAGCTGAGGTATTTACGTAACTCACCACTACAGCATCAGGATGCTCTGCTATCCAAGATTTCAATTCTCGGGGATTAATAGTGGAAGCAAGAGAACAGCCTGCATCTGGGTCAGGAATTAACACTAGCTTATCCGGGCATATAATAGAAGCTGTCTCCGCCATAAAGTGCACGCCACAAAATATAATGGTGTCCGCATCTGACATCGCGGCGCTTCGCGAGAGTGCTAATGAATCACCTATAACATCAGCTACGTCTTGTACTTCAGGGAGTTGATAGTTATGTGCTAGAATTACTGCGTTTTTTTCTTTTTTTAAGGATATCACCATGGCTCTGTAATCTATTTCAGACATAGTCATCATATAATACCTGATAAGCGCATTTAAATCAGCATAATCGAGGAGACGGTTGCCTGACAGCTTCATATCGTAGGCAATATTTGCCACATAAAATTGTCTGCTACTTTAAAATTTGTATTGTCTTCCTAAAGATATCATCGTATCTCTGTAACAATAGGAGTGTTGATATAATGCATTTACGTGCATTTCTCATCGTGACCATATGTATATATAAGATTGGATGTTAATAATCGCTAGTAATGCCGACGCATGGATCTCTGACTAAAGCAGGAAAAGTGAGAGGCCAGACTCCGAAAATTCAAGGGAGGGCTAGGATAAGCCCTGTCTCAAAGCTGCGTAATAAGAATAATTATATTAAGCGCTTTGAGAGGCGACGTCCACCAGGACAGAAAAGGCCCGAGCGTGGCGGACGACGTTAGAGAATTAACGTATTTTGAGACTACCAGTACGTTTTATTTCAAAAGGTAAGGTTTGCTGATGAACGTGTGCATTGTAGGCTGTGGAGCTATCGGGAGCAAACTGGCGATAGCAATAGACTCTGGGAAAGTAAGAGGTGCAACGCTGTTAGCGCTGGTTGATATAGTGCGAGATTCAGCACATAAGTTGAAATTGCGATTACGCAACGATGTGAGTGTTTTTACTAACCTGTCAGAACTAACTTCTTCTCCCGAATTCAAAAACGTGGACTTGTTTATAGAGGCTGCTTCTCAGACTGCTGCAAAAAGTCTTAGTAAAACAATAGTCGAGTCAAGAAAAGACCTATTATTAATGAGCGTCGGGGCACTTGCTGACGAGGCATTGTTGTCTCACTTGTTGAACGCAGCCATTACCCACGGAACCCATATTTATGTTCCTTCGGGTGCTATCGCCGGGATAGATGCGATTAAGAGTGTTAAGGCAACTCTCGAGTCGGTGAAGCTCACAACAACAAAAAATCCTAGAGCCCTTGCCGGTGCCCCTTTCTTTAATACAAGTGATATAGGGTTAGATTCGATTAAAGAGAAGAAGCTGGTCTATGAAGGGACCGCAGCAGACGCTGTCAGCAAATTTCCCGCTAACATCAATGTTGCGGCAATACTTGCCCTTGCGGGAATTGGCATTCATGAAACAAAAGTCAGAATTGTTGCAGATCCTCATATTACCGTAAACCAACATCAAATTGAAGCGGTGGGAGCATTTGGAGAGATGGTTATAACTGTGAGAAATGTTCCGAGCCCAGATAATCCAAAAACGAGCCTTCTCGCTGTACTCTCGGCAGTGGAATGTTTACGGTCAATATGTGAGCCTGGAATCAAAATCGGAACGTAGTTATAAACTAGACAAATGCTGATTTTGACAGTTTATATATGGATCATGATCTGTTTTCACATAAGGTATTAAGAATGAGTTACGGAGGATTCAGAAGAAACGATAACTTTGGCCCAAAACCAGTGGAAACTGGTAAAGAATACGACGTACAGATTACAGAGATTAGTAGAAAAGGTGATGGTATCGCAAGAATACAGGGATTTGTAATCTTTGTGAAGAACGGTAAGGTCGGTCAGAACGCAAAGATAAGGGTAGTGCAGGTCGGAAATAGGTTCGCCACTGCTGAAATTGTGAATGGGGGTGGATCGTCCACTTCGATGTCTTCAACATCTACGACGCAATCATCTAATGAGGTCACGAGCTAGCGCGTACCGAACACGCATTAGTCGCATTATGGAAGTATTAAGCTCGTTCAATCGTCTCCACTCGGAGATACGATTTTATCTTTTTGATTCATCTATGTAGAAAATTGTTTCATTTCCTCTGATAGAGGGAACTGAGAGCAAATGTATTATGGAATCTCTGAGTCTTTCAGTGTTAGGCGGGCTTCCCTGGATATTTCCTGGCAATATAAGGTAGAGCCGAATATTGGAACCCAAGACGTCATCAAGTTCTTGGTTTACTGTGGCTGTATAGGGTCGTAATGCACCTCTGAAAACTTCTGAACGAGCTCTTACAGTACCAGAAATTTTTTCACCAACCGGGGCATCCGGACCTATGATTACAGCTACGCCTTTGGAGTCTCTGAATTTCACCGGTTCATCAGCTGCTCCTTCAGGTGCCATCATGTTAACCGCCTCCTTGACTATCAGACCCGGGATATGAATGAAATTATCGACCAAGGAATCCCATCTATCTCTTGACAGAGACGAAAGAGGCAAATTATAATCGTAATCACCGGTGAGGTGTATCAATGCATCTAGACTCCCAAATTTCGACTTTACCGTTTTGAAAATCATCTGTACTTTGTTTTCGTCTAATAGATCTATTGCGTGACTATGGAAGTCTCTAAACCGATTCAAATCAGAGTGATTCCTTGTAAGGATTACAAGTTGTTTGACATTGGAGAGCGCAGACGCAATTTTATATGCACGGTCCAGATCCTTTTCCGATGAAGAAGTTATAGAGATTACAACCACCTTGTCTTTTATTTCCTGATACAGTAGCTTCGATCCCAAAATAGAAGTGCCTACTACCGGTTTGACAGGATAAAAAACCCGATCATCAGGGACGACTCTGCCGTTAATTAATCTGCTTATGTCGTCATCACACAGAGTCATTACCATATTCGCAACGTCTTCTTGAGTCAGAAATTCATTGTCAACTATCATCTTGGCAGTATTGAATTGTATCTTTTCAGCAATTTCTTGTAGCTTCGTAAGTAATCCGGCAACTAAACTCTCCATTTTCGTACTCTCTGTTGTATCTTCGCCGTTCATGGATTTCGAAATTTTGTCCGCTGCATCTCTTATGCAATTCAAAATAGTGGGTTGAGGTTCCCCAAGTACCTGTAGTAATTGCGCTGAAACTTTTTCAATCTGTGTAGATGTGAGATCTTCGTACCCGCCAATCCTTAGGAATTCAGCTGCTGCCTTGGGGTAGACCGTTTTGTAGATTCTATCCGAGTGGACCGGACCAGGATTGGTTGCGAACGACCTTATCCCCCTTTCTACAAGCTCCCAAGCTAAAGCTTCTGCTAACCTATTCTTAGCACCTTGAGCAGCTGTGTACGGAGCTCTAAATCTATATGGTCTCTGCTCGTAGCGGTTCTCCTCAGTGAAAAACGTTGTAATGGTAATTATCTTGCCACCTCGTTGCATCGCATTAATTGCCTGTAAGGATGTCCAAAAGGTCCCAGTAAGATGAATCCTTACACATTCCTTAAATTCTTTATTACTGGCATTAGTAAATGCCTTCACCGGACCGGACACTCCAGCGTTATTTATGATTATATCGACCTTTCCAAATTCATCCTTAATTATTTTAAACATTTCGTTTATCGCAAGTTCGTCTACCACGTCTACGCCAGGAAAATATCGGACTTTGCCATTAGACCCAGCAGCTTTTGCAATATCTGTTAAAATTCCAGAAGTGATCTCTAGTGGTTCTTTTCTACGTCCCATAATCGCTATATGCGCACCATTTTCTGCAAATTTTTTAGCAATGGTCTGACCTATTCCTGTACCGCTTCCTGTGATCACAATTATTTTACCACTAAACTTTAAAGACGGTGTAAAAAATTGCCTATTCACGGGTTAAAGACTTTATCATGATTATTAAAGATAGCTTCCTAGGTAAGATCAGAAATCTAAAGATATTTCGAAGCATGGGCATGTCACTTGTTCGGGTGACTAATAATGATAGCACAAGCATAACAAATGGAATGGGCTTGTACCTGTAGAGTTGTTGCCAAACATTTAGAGAAACTCCATCTCTTCGATTCTGCAATTCTAGATGCCGTGTAAAGAGGATTTGAACAAGGTCCAGATTACAACCCAACTTGTCTTCATATATAGACGATATCTAGATTACAGCCCA
>JASHSN010000564.1 GCA_030038695.1 Nitrososphaeraceae archaeon | reverse complement strand
ATTTGTCATTATATCGTCAGAGTAAATCCCAAGAGCTACTACTTTCCCTTTTTTATAATTCAGTGTATACGTTGCTATCAAAATCTTCTCTGGTTTTGAATCTTTTTTTGTAATTGATGCATTATAGTTCAACAGAATTACATCTTTGGGATTCGTCACGTATTGCTCTTCGTGATGTTTGTAATTAAAAGGATTATTGCCAAACGTGACATTACATGAATAACAAAGGTAGTTGCTACCTACCCATTGTAAAGTTTCATTTGGCCATCTTTCACCTACGCTCCTCCACGCAGATTTACCATTAAAAGCCCAACCATGCCCCTTGACTAATGTTATAGTATGGGTTTTGCTGTTGTATTTCACCTGAGCATAGAATACGTTACCATCCAGAAGAATCATTGTACCGCCATTAGCAACGAATCGCTTTAGGTTATCATATTCTCTCTGCGTTTCATATTCCTGGTGGCCAAGTATAACAACATCATATTTGTTGGTTCCATTGTTGAAGAATATGGAGCCATAGTCTGCATCAGCATCAGTAAGTACATGAATGTTAGAATTAGGAAGTATCGTCTTCAAGTGTCCGGGTAAGTAAATAAATGTGTAAGACGAAGATGATTTGCTTGTTTGATTGGTTACCTTACTTGAAAGCAGGTTTAGGTCTGTGGTAACATTCTTACGGACATGTGGTAGACTAACATATATGAAGTAGAACTTGTAAAATGACTGATGGTACGCTGCACCTGTGAAAGTAGGCTTGATAAGCGCAATGCTTGGTCCACGAGGACTAGGTTTGACCAGTGGACCACGAGAAATAAAATTTGACTTGTTATTCAATAAAAAAAAAGTTCTGCTAAGGTCTGGTATTATTAGGATCGCGATTATTAATGAAGCTGCTGATATTATCACTATAAATGTCAGGACAGATTTTTTCAATAGATCAAGCTAACTGTTTGAAACATTGTGTTTTGGCGTTATACATATCATGCCAGTCATGTGTAATAAAATCTGTCGCTAGTACTAGAATTAAAGACAACACGGTTATTGTACAAATTTTTGGTAAGTTTGCACAAATCATAAATGTTCTGTATTTAAGACATAGCGAACATATTAACTATAGGTTCATTCTCATTTTTTAGAACGAACAACTAAGAACCTATCATACGATCTTTCAAAAAATCGAGGGATCAAGATAAAAAAAAAGACCAGAATGCTTAGGTCTTATTTGGTAAGACTATTAATTCTCCTACCATCCCTGGTAAATGATGCATACAATAGAACTCGAATATTCCTGGATGATCTGCTACAAAAGTGGCCGTTCCATTCTGTCCTGGGTTCAGATTTATATTAACATTGTAAGGCGCATTAATTGTAAATGAATGCATGTCTCCTGATGGAGCCTCCATGTTATAGAAATTCACAATTACCTTGTCACCTTGGTTCACCAAAATTGTTTGTAGCGAGTATGCATCACTTGTAAGGTTTGCTTTTTGTATTCCCTTTGTCTCATTAAAACCTAGGACATTGGTGTTATATATATAAAATATTCTAGTACTCGGAGTGGTTGATGATAACCCTGGGAACCCCCCGGGTTGAGCGTTTGCCATCCGTAAAGATGGCATAGCGGTACTCGTTAGGATTACAGCTAGTACCACAATTATTGCTTGATCTCTACTTTGAATCATATTTTCAATTGAATTTGCTAATTGCGGATATATTAACAGTTAAGCCGATTCTCTTTTTTTAGAAGAACTCCAGAAGATTTTTTTATTGTGGTATCAACAATGATCTCATAGCTCTAACACATATCTTTCTCAACACCACTATCTAAATTAGACCAGCCTAATTAGGCGGACAGAATATCTAAATTGACTTATTCTCATCATGTACGAATGACCAGAATTCTATTCTACTGGAGAAAGTGTCTTCCTACATTCGAATAGGTAGTTGGTGGCGTTTTCCATAACTTCCAAGTAGATCCGATACCCAAGTGAATAGATGCCAACACCAAGCTATCCAAGATTTCAACAAATCACATCCTGTGCAAATTACGTCAAAAAGAGACCATAAAAGCACTACAAGAGTGGTGGGATACTGACTATGAAAAGTATTTACGGGAAGAGGTAATTGATAGATAGGTGATCTTTACGTAACGCATTCCGCATTTGGAAGTCTAAGAATCAGAATTAGCTGATTCAGTACATTAGAAATGTCTCGTTGTCATGACATAATGACATTATACTCTGTAAGCTGTGCTATTACATAGATTTTGCCTTATCAAGACCTATCCACAGAGCCAAACGATTATGCAAATAATATTGTATTACTGGTCAACACATATTATTATCCCATCGGTAGCATTTGTGGAAATAGATATTAGATAACGTAGCATCTATGACAGTATCAGCTAATGGCTCTTTTCTTGAAGTGCCTGGACAACAAAAAGTATATACAAGGTATTTAATGGGCTTTCTGTGGAAGGCTATTGATATTCTCTTAATATTTACTTCTAGATTTTTGATTCTTTGTGGTGTAGCACTAGCTAATATTATACCAGAAATGAATTTGCCATACTTCTTTGCAACTAACTTTTGAAATCGAGTTTGAATATATATTACAGGATAAAAAGATATGAATTTATCTTTATAATTAAGGGCAGACGATAACTTAGTATTATGATAATAAATGAGAACATTATGTCACCATACTAAACATGTACAAGTACAAAGCTCTCATACACGGGTTTGATAACTGGCGAGAATTATTTCTTTCTCTCTTATCGTTATCCTGAGAATATGGGTGTTTGTCTTTGTCTAATGCGATAATATATTTTCAGATGTGAGAATCGAAAGTTAGTATAAATATTAGTATGGCCTAATTATAAACACAATAGTAACGAACCAGGAAGAAAAGGAACAAGCCAATGTGGCGTTGACTGAGTGAATATGCTATGGCCATATTCTCTCAAGTATCGCAATGTCAGGTCATATAAAACACCAGGATTGCTACCGTTTATACAAGAGCATAATAAGATTAGTCAGCGTAATTATGCGCTATGGTGCAAGGGGGAGTCTACGTAATGTGTCTTCTCAAAACAGAGAATCAAAGATTTGTATAAATATTAGGCGAACATAATTGCTAGCCCATGCAAAACAATATTTGGCACGATAAAACATTAACTGGTAAAATGAAAACAGCTACGATAGTGCTGCTTTCAGCTTTAATATCAGTTAGTACACTGACATCAGTGGTTCATGCTCAAAGCAATCCATCGTCAGTCCAAAGTCAGAAAGGCAGCAGCAGCGATCCCTCAGCCTCTTCGAATGCTTTGGGAAGCAACAAATCGTTCTACTTATTCACTGACGAGATAGAAGGAATTAACGAAACAAAATTGGGAATTCCAGCAGATTATTACATTCCAAGTATATTTGTGGCCAATAAGGGTGATTCGATAACTATGCATTTCTATAATCTTGACGGTGACGACAGACATAGTTTCACCATTAGGGCGCCGTATAACATAAATGAAGATCTGGCTCCTATGCACAACGCAACTTTTACATTTAAAGCTGGAAATGAAGGAGTCTACAAGTTTTATGACACATCTCATCAACCAACTATGACAGGACAATTGATAGTGCTTCCTCCATCAACTGAGTTGACTGCTGCGACTGACAAGTAAGTTATGAAGAATCATGGTCCGACCTTTGCATCTGCATCCTCGAGATGCAGTGCTGCTTAGGACCTGTAATTATACAACCGATATATCAGGATCCCTCATAATATATTGGTGGCCATGAAACGGAAGTGGAATACATTCTTTTTTTACCGCATCTACTTCATATAACACACATTTTAATTTCACATTTGATAAGTACCAAATCACAGCATATAATCTGACATCAGGAGAAAAATAAATCAATATGGGTAGTCACTAAAATACGTCATCCCTTGATATGGTCAAGGCAATATG
>JASHSN010000563.1 GCA_030038695.1 Nitrososphaeraceae archaeon | reverse complement strand
CAAATAGATATGTATTTTATATATGTTTGTTGACAAGCGTATTGCGAATAAAGTATCACCCTATGGCTATGCTAAAACAAAGCCTGCGGATTCTGTTGATTTTAGCTTTTTCTGATCTGCTACCTTCTCCATACTCTTTTATACAAAATCGTATGACTCCCGGTCTATGAAGGCAGTTATTTTGGCGGGTGGCTATGGTAAAAGATTAAGGCCTTTAACAGACGAAAGACCAAAACCAATGATCGAGGTATTAAATAGACCAATTATAGAGTGGCAAATCAGGTGGTTCAAGAAACATGGAACAAAGGAGATGGTGATATGTGTTGGATATCTTAAAGAACAGATTATTGATTATATAGGAAGTGGAAGCAGGTTCGGGGTCAAGGTCGGCTATGCTGTGGAAGAAGAGCCTCTGGGAACAGGCGGTGCCCTTAAGAATGCTGAAAGTCTTTTAGGCGGCGTCGGAGAGGATGGATTCTTTATGGTGAACGGAGATATACTCACCGACCTTGATCCTAATAAGCTATGTGATACCAAAACAGCTTCTTTAGCACTTGTTCCATTAAGAAGTCCGTTTGGCGTTGTAGAGGTTGACGGTCATTTTAATGTCACTGGCTTCCTTGAAAAACCTGTAATCAAGGATAAATGGATAAACGCTGGTGTGTATCATTTTACGACAGATGTATTCCGACACCTTCCTGAAATTGGAAATATTGAGATCACAGCCTTACCAGATCTCGTAAAGAGCAATAAATTGCAAGGCATAAGATACGAGAACTCGTTTTGGCGTTCAATTGATTCTCACAAAGACATTGAAGATGCGACCAAGGAAATACAATCTGCGGCAATAGAGTAATGTTACCAGGCAGTATAGGGTACAACCCAGGCAGTCTACTATCGATGGACGAAGTTCTGTCATTCTCAAAGCTTGCTGATAAATGCATTAATGTGGATTCTTTGTGGGTGCCTGAATCGTGGGGGCGCGAGGCATTTGCGAGTTTAGGTGCCATCTCCCAGATCACCAGCCGCGTAAGAATTGGCACATCTGTCGTTAGCACGTTTGCCAGAACACCAGCGACTGTGGCGATGGCCGCCACTACGCTAGATCTGCTCTCAAATAATAGGACCGTTATAGGATTAGGAGTAAGTACCGAAGCTATAGTTGAGAAGTGGCATGGAATAAAATTTTCGAAACCTCTTGAAAGAATGCAAGAATATGTAGAGTGCCTTCGCCAAATGATAAGAGGCGAGAAGGTCTATTATTCTGGGAAATATTACAATATACAGAACTTCAAACTGTTATACGCCCCGCCAAGACCTTACATCCCTATATTTATGGCGGCTTTAAACAAAAAAATGATAGCGCTATCTTGCGTTGTTGCCGATGGGGTCTTGTTATATTTACGGCCAATAGAAGAACTAAAGAGCACAGTATTGAATATTAAATCTGCTATAAAAAAACGGGACCGGAAGGTTCCACCGTTTGAAATTGCTTGTGCCTTTATTGGTGCTCTATCAAATAAGGAACCTGAAAAAGCGCGCCAACGCGCAGCCAAAACACTCGCTTTTTACGTGGCGGTGGGCAAATACTACAACGAATTTCTTTCGAAAAATGGCTTTAGTTTCGAAGTCCAGAGAATTGCCGAAGAGTACAAATTCCAAGGACTAGGTGCTGCTTCAAAATGTGTGTCTGAAGCAATGTTAGATTCGTTAACGATATCCGGCAATTCCGAGCAGTGCATACATGCCTTACAAAAATTTTCTTCATGCGGTATTTCTCTACCAATTATCCAGATCAACCCGGTAGGAAACCCAGAAACTTCTTTTAGGGAGATGCTCTCAACCTTTTCTAGTGCGTGAGGTAGCGATCGCAGCGTATGCCACAACTAAATTTAGCCGAAAGTCAGACAGATCTTTGTTCGAGCTTGCCTGCGAACCGTGCAGCAACATCTTAAGGAGACACGACATCACAAAAGAAGACATTGATGCAGTAATATTTTCGAGTTGTTCTTTCGAACAATATAGTTCTTCGATTATCTCTGATATGCTGGGCTTGAGTCCGAAAATTTCTCACCGAACAGATAATTTGTGCAACTCCGGAACGAGCGCTATTGTTTCTGCCTTTTCCTATATTTCATGTGGTCTCTGTGAATCGGCATTGGTAGTAGGAGCCGAAATGATCAATACAACCGGGCACAGGCTTACTTGGGACGTCTCTAGAGGTGAGTATGGCCTTCCAGTACACTGGGCTGCACTATTTGCAAAGGCCCACATGAGAAAGTATGGCACTACCGAAGAACAAATGGCCAATATCTCTGTTAGGAACCATTTGAATGCTGCTAAAAATCCTGATGCGTTGTTCACCAAGCCAGTAGCGATTGATGAGGTGTTGAACTCAAGGAAGATAGTACCGCCTATAAAGCTGTTGGATTGTTCATCTATATGTAATGGCTCATCAGCTATACTGTTAGTATCCGGTGAGAAGGCTAGAAAGATCGATAATCCTATTTGGATAAGAGGAATAGGACAGCGTACAAATTGCGCTAGTTTCAGCAAGATTGCCGGCGACCTTACTTCCATAATTGCCACTAGACAGGCTGCAGCTGATGCCTATCGTATGGCAGCGATCGAACCTTCGAGTCTAGACGTCTCTGAGCTACACGATGCTTTCACTATCCTTGAAATCCTGTCCTATGAGGATCTCAATTTTGCAAACAAGGGTGAAGGCGGAAAATTCGTCAATAACGCGACCATGTCTGTAAATCCTAGGGGCGGAATCCTTGGTTGTGGCCATCCGATAGGAGCAACAGGCGTAGCCCAAACTGCAGAAATAGCTATGCAACTAGATGGAAAAGCGGGTTTAAGGCAAGTAAAGGGCTGTAAAACAGGGCTGGTTCAGAATCTCGCAGCTGCAGGTACATCTGCCACGATCTTGATTCTAGGCACAGACTGATGAAAAAATTTCATGACTTTCTAAGAAAAGGTGAGTTCAGACTTGCAATTTGCATAGGGTGTAATAAAAAAATATGGCCTCCGACGGAATTTTGTTGCGACTGTTTCTCAAAAACCAGCTTTAAAAAAATCAAACCAGTTGGAACTCTAATCGAGTCTAGTACTTCTCATATACGTGGCAAAGAGGAATTGTTCGGCATTGTTGATATGGAGGGCATTAAACTAATTGGATCGTTATCTTCTGACCTCACTATTGGAATGAGAGTCAGAATGGTCGAATGCGGGATCCGTGAAAATGGAATTGCATTTTATCATTTCGAGCCTTTAAAAAGGCTTAATTCATATACGGAAGCAAAAACATATCATATGAGCGATAAGAAGAAATGAGCTATGATAGGTTTGTTGATGAGAGGCTGCTAACAAGCCGTGATGCTCTAAACAAGGTCCAAATCAAGATGAAGATCTTGGATTTCGATGAAAATGCCCGGGATTTCTCACACAGGTATGGAAGGCGAGTTTTGGTGAAGAAAGTCTTGCTAACTATAAAATATATGCTCACAGAGGAGATCGAGGAAAGGGAATTGGACGTAGAAGAGCTCGAAAAGCGAATTCGTAGAGAAAGGCTTTTTTCATCTTCAAACAGATGGATTTCGCCTGGAGAGATCAAAAATGGCTATGTATTAGCCAGTAAGCATATAGATTTACTCGCAGATGCAGTTGCCCTTGATGTTCTTCAGTTCGAATAACGCGCCGCTGATCAGACTCGAACTGATGACCCACTGGTTAACAGCCAGCTGAACTCCAATGCGAAAACACATTTGAATTTGCTCTACCATGCTGAGCTACAGCGGCGCATTATAAAGCAAATTCAAGCACAAAATAAATGTTATGATGGTTAATAATCTGAAAAGTCATCAGGGACATTCCAATCCTGGAGCTCTAAGAATACGATCAAGCATAGAAATGTACTATGTAGCAGGCAAGCAAAAGACACGTACTATATTTATTTTGGTAGAAAACACTTATCTGGATGGGGAAGCTTTGGACTCGGTGGCTGAACCATTTGACAATCGCTCCTAGTTATCATCTTAGGCTCCTAGCGTTTTCCTCCCCTTGTCCAATACATTTAACTAGGTCCGTTACGTATTTGCCTTTGCGAGAGCAAATAGCTTCTCTATGTGCAAATATCCATCTGACACATTGTTTGCATAGCCATCTACCTCCAAAGTAAATAAATATCAGAACATATTCGACATTGCTCGTACAAAATCAGTACAAAATCATTAATCTATCTATGGCCAAAACTCCGATATATACATCATGCATGACAACTTATACCGACAGCATAGGCCGTGCATATGGATAGACTCCATAGTAATGCCATACATAATAATAAAAAAGATCTGTACTCGATATTTGTCAGACGTATTTGTACGCGACACGCCAGCTTTTTTTTCAGCGCTTAGGCTGCGCCTCACTTCCGAATCCTGTTGTCGCCAACGTTTATCCAGTAAGAGTATAATCCGGAGAACAACCACCTCCTTTCCCCCACACTATTGCTTCCACATGCTCGCCGTACCGCCGTTAGGAGAAGGATTTCCTTTGTACCGACCTTAAAATCTAAATTCCTACTTCTTTTGAATATATGTACACGCCGTCAAGAAAAACCCTATGGTCTTTCCCTTTCATGTTCGTTGAAAGCTCTATATTCGCAGCAGTTTGAGAAACATCCTCCAAACTCGGACCCTGGACAATAACATCTTCGCCAGCCACCGTAACCTTTGTTGCATCTCCTACTACTTGGGAGGTACGTGGTGATCTTTCACCGAAATAGTTTTCTATATTGACTTTGTTTCCTTTAAGCTTCACTGACATTGGAAAATGAGCCGACACTATCTTTAACTTGTATGTAAAGCCCTTCTGGACTCCTGTTATCATGTTTCCTATTATGCTTTTGGTCGTATTTGTTACTGCAAGGTCCTTCTTTCTCTTGCCGAGAGCTTGTATTAGGACCTTTTTGTCTTGGATTGAAACAGCGACGGGGATCTTCGTTATATTTTTCTTCAGCTTTCCAAGTTTGCCGTCGACTGTAATTACATTGTCACGAAATTCCACCTTTACATTTTCAGGTATTACAACTTCTGCCTTAATTTCTTCTTCTTTAGAAGACATAACCAACTAACACTCCCCCTATCCCTTGTTCTTGGGCTTCGCGATGAGATAATATACCAGCGCTGGTTGACACAAGGATCAAACCCATGTTATATGCCGGTAGGAATCGTCTTTCCCAATTTAGATAACTGTTTTTTCTCACACTAAAGCGCGGTGTTATGATTCCACATTTGTTTATCTTTGCTAATAGCTGAACCCTGAACTTGCCTGCCCGTCCATCATCAATCTGTTCGAACTCACCAATGTATCGATGCTTCTGCATTACTCGCAGGATGTCGCTAGAAAACCTTGACGCTGGAATAATGATGCATTCCTTCTTTCTTCTAGATTCGTTGTTAGATATCGTAGTAAAAAGGTTGGATAAAACATTTAGTGCTGGCATCTCTTAACCACCATCTAATCATACTTTATGAAGCCCAGGTTAAGGGCTACTTCCCTAAAACATTGTCTGCAAAGCATTAGATCATACTGTTGAATAAGACCTGTATATGAACCACATCTTTTGCACCATCTGGTTCCTTTTCCATGGGTCAGCTTTTTCCTCCCTGTTTCCGAATATTCCCTCGATTTAGGCATTATGTTATCACGGCTCCAAATTGCTTTTCGAAGAATCGTATCGCGTCGTCCTTTGTTATCCTGTGTGCTTTGCCAATAGATTTGTGGATTCTTTTCTTTGCAATTGCGTATCCAGGGCGAGTAAGTGCAATACTGACATCCATCCCGAATATACCTATATCAGGATTATATTTTGTGTCCGGCAGATCGATGTGTTCACGAATCCCTAGAGACAAATTCCCAAAGTTATCGAATGAAGACGATCTAAGGCTATTGCCCTTGGCAGCCATTGTTCTACGCAGGAAG
>JASHSN010000562.1 GCA_030038695.1 Nitrososphaeraceae archaeon | reverse complement strand
TAATGTACAATAAGGTATCAAATACCACCGATCAAGATCAGGTGGTTTGTTACTACAAGTGGTGTAACAATAGGCTGTTTGATAGCAGCCTTAGTAGCGATGTTTAACGCTGCCACATAATCGGACATTTCAGAATATCCACATTGTAGACATCTAAAGATATTCTTGTTTCTATTCTTCTTAGTGCTGTGCTGCTCTATATAAAATAGCTAACTCAATGTAGCTAGATCAAGATTAGTAAAAACGCAGAAGAGAGAATTCTCATTAGATGTATATACATATACTTGCAATGCAAACCAATAAGTGTTACAAATATGCAGTTGAGTTCAAAGTGAGAGCATCTAACGAAAAGGATGGATGGGATGATTCTCCTGAAAGCCTAATCATACCCTACGAAGATATCAATACAAAACAACAAAAGATTACAGGAGAGAGATTTCCTAATATCGTACTTGAACTCTGCGATAGTTGCCGGTGGTGTGCTACTTGCTTTAATCCCAGAGGCCTTATGATGAAATGTCCAAGTTGTAGTACGGAAAACTCGCAAATTCCAATGAACATAGACGAGGCATACGATATGGAATTCAGCAATATTCGTGGAATTACGCTTAGTTTTGACAGAAAAAATCCAATGAGATGATAGCTGCTTTTTACATATTATATATGTTATAGAACAAAGATATCAATTATTTTGCTTCAAAAATGAAATTTTACTGTATTGCTAATGCTGATATCGCTCCAAAATAACATAGAATAATTCTGTGGCTATGTAAGAAAGGTAATTGGTATAAGTCACAGACTCGTCACTAACCGACTTCAACAATAAATAAGAACAGACCGAAACAATTGAGTGTTGGACTACACAATCTATGAATAATTTTACCAATTGTTTTGGTTAGTGATAATTATATATACTATAAAAGTAATATTAATATAGTTTCCTTATAATGGCACTCGATTCTTCGTCTGCTAGTTCGGCTTCACGCGAGGAGCATAAATTGTTAAAAGAAATAGCTATACTATCTTCAATTTTTGTTGGCTTGATGATCTTGGCGATTAGACCGTTTGGATTTAGAACGTTTCTACAGGGACTGGGCCACGACAATGTATTCTCTTTATTGCTTGTAGCTTCTGCTGTTGGAGTAGTATTGGTTATGGCCCAAAGAATAGGCTTGATTTCTCCAGATGTAACTGAAAGGGAAGAAAATCCATAATATACCATAACAAGACATTTTCAGGTATAGATCTGCCTTCCGTCTAAAAGCTACGCTATCATTATCAACTATCAATTGCCTGAGTGCTGTCAAACGCCACCTCGAGTTTACCCTCCTCTGTTGTAAACTTTCATACTGGTAACTGGAGATTCTTCCGAGTTCTAGCTAAATCCAGGCCCTTGTTTTCAGCTTATTTTGATGGTAATCCTAGATCGGCAATCCATGGAGAATTTCCGGAGTACTGCCTCTCCCTCTCCCTATTAGTAGCTCCTCTAGTTTTAACTGCTATGCTCTAACTAGGTATGCCTATGACTTGTAGAAATCTATGTGAAAGATTGGATTCTAAAATTATTGTAGGAAAAAGTATATATGAAGAAGGAAAAAAATATTGTAGACGTTGTGAAGTTTATTTCCTACATGATGGTTCATTTTGTCCTTGCTGTGGTATCAGGTTGAGGGTTTCGCCTGTTAACAAAAAAGCTAGGAACAGAAAGAGAGATACAGTCTAGCACATTTTGACTAATATGAAGGTTGACCAAATTGTCTAAACTATTGACTACCAAACAAAAATGTAAGAGATGTTCACATTATGTAAAGACACACAATGAATACTTCTTGCGATGTCCGAATTGTGCGTTGCTTGTAAAGAGGGAATGACAGACCTGCAGCAAAATACTTGGGAAGGGTGTGAGCAGCGAGTCAGTTCGAGATTGAAATCGCCGTCATTGATAATCAGCTACTCTGGATATACTAGAATTGCGTCGATTGGCTCCTGAATCTCTGAACATGACTTATTTATCATTTTATAACACTCTTACTTTCGATGATGTCTGACTTCAGTATGTTTTCTATTCTTGTTACTTGGTAAACTTTTCAATTACAGATCCGACTTCGTCTTCCAATGTTTTTGATGCATCTAGCCTTTCAGCAATCCTTATGCTAGATATTATTCGTTTAGCTCCAGTCAATTTAACGGCTTGATGAGCAGCCTCAATTGCATTTAGAATGGCTCTCATATCATTTGCTTCTACTTGAGTTCCCATGGCAGTCAGTTTAGTTGTTTTAATATCCTTTGTTTTACGAATAGCATCAAAAGCAGCTGCTACTTCTTTACTTATCCCCGTACTACCTGTTCCAATAGGCACGATACTGATCTCAGCATGAAGCGTAGTCAATATGACCTATATCTACGTCTGAATAGAATAATGTTTTCATATATCTACGACTCATAGCGAAGGAACATTAATTATGGTGATTTCTGGCAGTTTCAACTCATTTATAAAAATGAAAGCGACTATAGGCTACCGGAGTAAGACATTTACAAAATCAAACAGTAGACATGATATAGTCTCGGTTCATTATCTATACTATACATACTATCGGGCTTGATATATTTCTAAAGTAGGGGTAACCGTGAACATGCCCAAATTAAAGTTAAGAACTTTTGCTAGCGTAGACAGGAACGCAATGATGACAAAAGAAGTCACTTAAAATAGGTAGTAGTTCACCTATACTATACAACGAAGATCCTGTTTTACGATTCTTGAAAATGTGTTAGAACTAGAGCCTCCAAGATAAATTGGAATTTGAGGTTTTTGAAATGGCTTGGGACCAATTTTTGATGCTGGGATATTGTAGTATTTTCCTTTAAATTCTACAACATCGTCATTCCAAATCTTCTTCAATATCTGGATAAATTCCTCTGCTCTTTCTCCTCTATCTTTAAATGGGATATTAGATGCTTGATATTCGTCTTTTGACCAACCAAGTCCGAGTCCACATGCCACTCTACCTTGTGATAAAACATGGCGTCGCTCGGCACTACCTACTAGGTGCCTGAAAATCCGGTTGAAGGGAGTGTCGACCTTGCCTGCCACCGGATGTATGTGTGTGTGCTGCAGCTGGCCCGGACTCAGAGTGTGTGCGGCAGCGGAATATCAACGCAGAATTCCTGGCTTGAACCAAAAAAAGCGGTTAAAAGAAATTGATGCCTATGAACCTTCATTCATAATCTTGGAAAAAGTGATGAAAGTGATGCAAGTGAGGTATGTGAGGACGACGTTTTAGCTATCATTGCTACAAAATATGAGCTATGACCAATGGATGAACATGCATGTATCTATCTA
>JASHSN010000069.1 GCA_030038695.1 Nitrososphaeraceae archaeon | reverse complement strand
TTACTATCAAAGTCGCCAATTATGCTCCCCCATGTCAATTAGCACACATAGGGAGTAGAGGTAGTTTGCGAATGAATGAAGGTACCATTGCACAACGAAGCGCTTAAAGCTTGGGAGTCCGTGTATATTGGATATGGGTCGTAACGCATGTGTGCGCAACCTGTGCAGAGCACGTCACCAGGAAATGCAGTGCTATACGACACAATCGTACTATACACGACAACAGAGGAGAGATTGTCACATTACTTGAACATCGTTGGAAGTTCTGGTCGGTATCGACCAAGCAGTGATCATTGTGCGAAGGGGCATTGTCAACTGACAAACACGATTCTATTTCCTAAAGTTGCTAATCGTACGAAGATTTTGCAACATCTCATCGAGAATGGTGTTGTCACCATTAAGTGAGTAATAAGTAGCAGGTGTCCTCGTAGTGAGCGGGATATTTTAGCGACTTTCATACATCTTCCTCGATATTACTATTGGTCTTCAGTGAGGTCAGAGATATTCGGAGATTTAGCATTTTGGGCCCTGCCGAGAATAGAACTTCCAAATTTAATTAGCGATTCCACAACCTCGGTCGTGATCAGCCCTACTGTGAAACTGACTGCTCCGAGTGTATAAATCTAGGGAAAAAACAGGAGATCCGCAACTACCAAACACGCGATTGAAAGTTCCAGGAAAAGACAGATCCTCGTAACTACAATACTAGGATGAAGAGGTACGGTCTTTCAAAAGGTTGTGAATATTTGTTATTAAGGTCAAGCTCTATGCTTTTTTCTATAACAAGTATGGGTGGCAAAAATTGAGTATATGGTGAATCAGGTAGCCCAACAATACAGCAGCATCACAGGGGGCAACCCACTGGCCTATGAATTCAGTGCTCCGGATGCCGATCCAGGCGATGAGCTCGAAGCACTGTACTTCAGAGTTGAGACATAAGCTGATGTATCTCTGAGTAGGTATGTGAGTATTTTGTGTTGTCACTTCAGTTCTGATGAGTCGTTTACATCTTTCCTCTTTCCCCACTTCCTGGGAACGAATTGCGATGGTACAGTGCTCGTCAATGTGAACCTCTGCTGTCGCAATAGGCTCCAGAAAAGCAGAGGTACGAATAAGGGTAGAAGCATTGAAACGCAAGATAGTGAAAGAGCGTCAAGAGGCGACACAGTTTACTTCGGAGACAGGAAAGCGGGCTGTTTATTTGAGAGAGCATCCAGAGGAACGGCCGTGGCCCGCGGACGCCAGCCGATCGGAAGATGATAGAAGCGGTAAGGTCGTCAAATAGCCGCCATTGGAGGAGTTGATGTATGTTGTCAACGTCAACCTACATCGCCGGAATTTGAATATCTTTCAGAAGGCGGAGGTTGGGATACGGACAAGTGAATATAAAGACAAGTTGGTGAAAGAGGCACAAGAGCGTGAACAAGCAACACAGTTTACTTCGGAGACATCAAAGCAGGCTGTCTATCTGAGAGAACATCCAGAAGAACGGGTTTTTCTCCGTCTTGAGCAGGAAGGACAAGGAGGTCAGGCTATGGCATATGTACCCAATGCTGTGCCGGAAGGCAATGGCACTCAGGGACTGCAGCCGCTGGGTATGGCCGGAAATGCAACTCATCTCTCTCTTGTGGCGCCGGTCCATGGCAACGCGATGAATGTTACCACGACTCCCACTAGCGTCGCGCTGTTCGATCAGGGGTTGGTGGATGTGCTGCAGGCTGCAGTCACAGGACTCGAGCCCAATCATCCCTACGTGCTCGCACTCTCCCGCACTGCCAATGGTAGTGGTCAGCTGGTCCCCCCACTCGTGCAGTTCAAGACCTGGCCGGCTGGTTCAGCGATCGTTAACACAATCGGACCAATCCGACAAATCCTTCAGGGTGTTCCACCCAGATATCTCGTGATAGTTCCTGGGACTGCTGCAGAGCACGGTCCTCCTGTTCAAATCCAGTTGAGTAATGGGCTTCCTGCAACACACTGATTGGCGTGGATAAGAGTGGATTAGCAAGTAAATTTATCAGAAATTGCTGCGGGTGTGATGGAAGGCAGGAACCATGAGATTTCCTCCTCCTACCACTGTGCCTTCACCTAATGGAGAAATTAAACCATGCGCATCTAAAGGTAAAGTTTGATTGTTACTATTTGCAGGACGAACTATGGTGATGGATATGTCTTTGCCGCCAGGACCACCTGGGATGGTACGATTCTCTATAATAGCAGGTAATTCCTTGACTGGATAACTAGCCTGAAGTTCAGATAGTACAGCACGGGCCTTCTCTGGTGATAGAGTATAAATTGGTGGCCCTCCTTTCTGCTGGAGACTATCCAGGAAGGTTTTGGTATTTTTTTCTAGTCCAGTATGATTAAATGTACCCAACAAAAATTGTATAGCCAAACCATATCCTACTTGAGTATTACAGTTAATAGTCAAGTCCATCCAAAAAAATACCTGATATTAGGTCTACAGTTATGCTTATAGCAATCGAAAGTACCAGGCAAGAGTCCTAAGAGAATCCATATTTTTTCCAATTTGCATCGACAATTGCCTTTGTTTCATCGTCTACCTCCACAAGTTCTTGAATTTCCCTTGAATACCCTTCCTCCTTCCACTTCGTGGTAGCATCAATTCCTAGTTTGGATCCGAAATTCACTAACGGCGAGGCTGGATCCATCGTATCAGTTGGTGCATTGTCGATCACAATAGTGTCTCGTTTAGGATCGGATCTTGCAGTAACAGCCCATATCACCTCGTCTAAGTTATGTACGTTGATATCTGCATCGACCACAACTAATATTTTGGTAAGACCCATTGGCTGGCCCATGCCCCACAGTCCATTCATTACTTTCTTCGCTTGGCCAGGATACCGTTTCTTTATGGAAGTGATTGCTAAACTAAACCAACCTGCCGCTGGCATGGCGAAGTCAACTACCTCTGGTTGTGACTTCTGGATTAACGGCAACAACATT
>JASHSN010000561.1 GCA_030038695.1 Nitrososphaeraceae archaeon | reverse complement strand
CATTCAAAGAAGTTAGATCGTCATGATTTATTTCTAATATATTATTGAAAATCGAAATAGCTTCAGCATATCTCTTAAGTTCAGCAAGGGTAAAAGCTTTGTTAGTCCGGGCAATTATAAAATTCGGATCTATCCCTAAGGCCTTGTCATAACATTTGAGAGCCTCTTCGTACATTCCTAGGGCAAGAAAAGCACTTCCTTTTCCATTCCAGTTATCTGAATTCTTGGGATTTCTGACTATAGCCTTGTCATAATATTCAATAGCTTCATCATACTTTCCTAATAACCGTAGGCAAAAAGCCATTCCGTAATATAAATATGGAAGATCTGGGCTTATAGCTATTGCCTTTTCATAGCATTGAATAGCAATTTCATAGTTTTTGGACCTGACATAAGTATTTCCTTTGTTATACAAAGCATAAACATATTTAGGATTTATTTTTAGTATATGATCGAAACAACTTATAGCTTCTTCAATCCTATTTAGCTTCTGAAGAGCCAAACCTTTCTTATTCCATGCATCAGTGTGATTGGGATCTATCTCTATAACTTTATCATAAATTTGAATAGCTTCAAGATACTGTTTCAAACCTTGAAGCACATTACCCTTATTGTACCAGGCATCCAGGTTTTTTGGATCTATCTCTATAGCATTATCATAGCATTTCAGTGCCTCGTCATAAGAATTCAGCTTCTGAAGAGCCAAACCTTTCTTATTCCATGCATCAGTGTGATTGGGATCTATCTCTATAACTTTATCATAAATTTGAATAGCTTCAGGAAATCTTGACTGAGAATAAAGTGATTCTGCGCGTTGTAATAAAGAGCCCAATTCATCCTTAACTTTATGAACCTCTAAAACAGGCGTGGCGCCCGAAAGTCTCTGCCAAAGCTCTGCAAAATCAGAAAATAACTTTGACATCCATAATATATCCATGGTTTCGGGAAATGCTTTTAATCTATCTGCAGCAAGATTGTACGCTTTAGCTAGCTCGCGGTATCTTGCTTGGATCTCAAATTGCTGGTCGTATTCAGGACTGACTCCAGTTTTCTGTCCTTCACAATTTATGTTATGAAGTAATTGTAGAACACCGGCAATATTCGAGGCATTATGTAACTCGGAAATTAGATGGTTTAACCTCCCTTTATGACTCAATGCTTAGTACCTCCACTATGGCTCAAAGGTATTTCAAGTATTGTATCGCCCAATGAGTCAAATGACTTGTCAACTTCATCCATAACACCCATTATAATATCTATTTTTTTGCAAATTCCCTCAAAGCATTCTTCCAGCTCTTTGATACTTCTAGACAGTTTCTTATTAATGCTCTCTATCTCCTCCCACTTACTGCTCCATTTGAAACTTACATAAGCGTAGATCCTTTTTGTCCACCCTTGATATCTTGTTCGAAAATTTAAGAAATATTCGTAACAAATATTTCCGGTCATTTCTAACGTGGGGCTGTTGTGCTTCAATTCAACACATCTTTTAACATGAGTCCTAAACGTGCGCAGATCTTGTGTTAATTCCATAAGCTCTTCTTTTAAAATAATCTCTAAGCTATCAGTTTTAATTACCTCATTAGTTTTTTTTGACTCCGAACGAGTCACATTTCCAGCAAAAACATGAATCTTGTCTACCGCGGAAAGCATTTTACTCCTTACTGATGTCCTAAGCTCACCGCCATTTGTGTCATACCCATCAATCAGACTTCGCAAAGAGACCGGTATACTAGCTAGGAAACTAGAAATCGCATCCCTGTCAAAGGAACCAATGCCAAACGAAACAGCATTAGTCCTGAGGCGAACCAAAACAGGACCTAAGAATTGTTCATAGAATTCCTTTTCAGATAATTTCGGTTCTGGTATGATAACCTTCTCATAAAAAACAAAAGATACCTCGATAATCTCCTGTCTCAAATCAAGAGGCACTGACGATTCCTGGTTAACTGGTAGGTTTTCTCCAATTAACGCACTCATATGCTTAGAATCTACATTTTGATTTGGAACACCAAATATTATCTTGTTAGCATCTATCCCGTTACGGACTTCTTTGCCAGGGATCAAGTGTTCTTTGGGTATCTCTAAGAGCATAAGCTTGTTACGACCAAGATCAAGTGCTGTTTGTACACTTTCTCCATAAACTATGCCAAGGTAGAAGGCTTCTGCGAATTTTCTTGAGGCAACATCATCGATTTTGTTATGCATTCCAATTACGCAGTCCACATATTTTTTAATTTCTCTAGCTAACTCGTCGGAAAAGCATGCATTAAGCACTACAAGACGAATTTTGTCTTCCTCTGCTATGTTTTTACGTTCATTTAATATCCTGAATAACTCTGCAATTGCCTCTTTTGACGCTGGTTCCTTTTTACCTCTTGAATCTTGAAGTAGAATGATACCTGTATCGACCGAATCATCACCATGTCCCGCAAAATGGACAATTTGAGGATTATAGTTTATCAAGTATTGTTGTAGCTTTGACACAGAGGTCCTAAACCTTGGTTGGAGTGAAAATTGGTCTGCAGAGTCAATTACGCTCTGTATGGCATTAAATTCTTTATCTAAATCAAGCTTTGTGGTACCTTTAGGATTTGCTGATAGAAACAGAATCCGAATTTTATTGTTGTTATCACTACCTTTCATCTTTAAATCCTTTGATGTAAATTAGATATATCCCTGCAGCCTAACAAAAGGCGCTTCTGTAAGAAGGGTCCGCCCTCTGCCCCTCATAGCTTTATTAGTTTTAATTGGCTTTAAACTAAAATATTGGCCTCTATCATAAAATAGCTGTACAGCTTGAAAGCCAAATACCAGTGGCGTTTGACCTTCAAACGTTATAGCAGACGAATCCTGTGAATGAGTAGAGACTTTGACACTTGTACCTACGATACCTTGAATTTTCGGAACGTCGAGCTTCGTATCTGTAGCTCTAGAAGTCTTTGGAAAGATAG
>JASHSN010000560.1 GCA_030038695.1 Nitrososphaeraceae archaeon | reverse complement strand
GCCCATTATTGGTACTCTTCCTGGATCTGTTATAGTTGGTACCGCCACTTTCGATGCTAGTTTGTACGGTGCTGGAGGGAATAATATCCTACAGTGTGGTCAAGGCGCTTGCAAAGCAGTAGCTGGACCAGGTAATAATGTACTACTAGCCAGTACTAGTGAGACGACTGATAATAACAGACTTTATGGAGGAGCAGGAAATAATATCTTCATAGGAGGCATTGGATCCACTATTATGGTGGGCGGTAAGGTAGGTAATGATCAATTCTACGGTGGAGCGGGTCATGATGTTATGATAGGAGGAAGGGGTGCTAACTATTTTGATTGTGGTATTAATGGTAATGCGCTAATACTAAACTTTAATCCTGCTAAAGGTGATACTAAATCGCCTAATTGTAAATATGTAATAACCGTGCCTCCTGGAGGTATCACATGGTAATGTCCGTTCGATTCGAAGTAGCAAAAGATGACAGATGATCGATAAATGGTATGATAAACATAACCGTATGATAGAAGCGAAATCCAAAAAAGTACTGTAACTGCTGTGATGATATAAGTTAAGCATCATCATAATTTAGGCCAACTACCTATACATCTAAGGTATCTTCTCACTGCCTTCTCTTCTGTTGCATAGTTATGGTTAACATACCCCGCGGTGATATGAGTGATTGAGTGATTGGCATCGGCACCCATTTGATTGGGAGAACGGGACACTAGCGCTGCTTGTCTCAACATAAAAGGAGTAAGGAAAGAGGAACAAAAGACATGGAACTACAGCCTAGATATATTTCAAAATTTTTTCGTCCTCGAAATTTTGTCTTTCTCGGTGCGTACTGTCACATATCACACCAATAGCTCGTCTATGACCATATACTTTCATAAAATGGGAAGTAGACGCTCTTCATCTATCTTCAATTTGACTGAGCTTTCTCGGATTTCGATCCTGCAGCCCACGCTACCATCCGATGCGGCTTCTTATATAAGATGTTATCTGGACTAAAAATGAGTCCAAAAAGACTTCTGAATATAACAATCATCCAATAAATCATCCTAAGTCTAACTGGATCTCGAAAATGAAAAACTTTATTTATTTACGATATGGTTTGGCCAGCCGCCCCATTCCTCACAATTTTGAGGATATCGACATTTATTTCGAAATATCGAATAGCGTTGCACCCACATTGAAGAAGGACAATAGCATAATAGACAATAAAAAGAGGGGCTTAATTGTCGTCGTTATCACCGCCGCTATCTCCACCTTCATCTCCGCCGCCATTTCCACCATTAACAGGGTATACGTTATAAAAGGCCGAAGCGGTATTACCCTGGGTTATACTACAATCTCCCCTCAGCGCTGGGTTTTCAACAGTTATTTTGCAAGTATTTTTGCCTATGAATGGATCATTAAAATCAAACTTAACATCACCAGCACCCGTACCGTATTTGACAAATCCATTTTCATCGTAGCCCTGTTCCGACAACCCACGGGTACTCCAGCCTATTTGGTCTCCTTTCTGAGTCGGTTGTCTCGTAAAAGCCCCAAGAAACATCTTTGCTTCAAGAAGCGTCCACGTGAGCTTGGCTGCCTGCCCATGCAGCAGCGCCGTTGCATTGATTCTAGCCTCCGCTTTTCCAGTTATTGCGGGAACGAGAAAAATCATTCCTACAAGAACGAACATGACCGATAATACCGCGGTCTGTCTCTTATAATGCATTTTCAATATGCACCAATGTTTATTCACACAATTGTCTTCATGCATGTCTAAAATCATTATTCACACGCCATAGTATATTGGTGGTACTTCACAACGACTGCTAAAAGTATGGTAGAACCTTGTCGATATAATTGAACTATAATAGACTTATTGTGAAGATTATTTGGTGTAACTTGGTACGGTTTCGTTGCTGGTCCAGCATATATTGTCTAGGCATCTTATCTAATTCATCCATGCAAATAAATTTCGGCCTCTTCTCTTCTAGGATATCTATTATTCTGTTACTCGTATTGCTACCATCAAAGTACACTCCTGTTCCTTTTCTAGATTCCAAAATTCCTAACAGAAAAAGTGTCTTTGCACTAGCAGATAGCCCAATGAGTAGCAAGTTGAAATTGTCTTCAGCATCTAGGCCCGTCCTATTATATCCTTTATATCATCACAACCCCCGTATGTTATAAAATTCCTTATGCTTGCAAATAAATCAAGTATCATACTCTATCACCCAGTCCTTACAAACCAGGCCAATACCCAAGCCGCTACTAACAGGAATTCCAACTATGTGAAATAGACTGCACGTGTGTAGACCACTACTACTAGGAATTCCAACTGTGTGAAATAGACTACACGTGTGTGATGCAGACCCTTTACATGTCATTTAAGCCTTCGGTAACTTATCGTGTAGCTAATGTCATATGCTATTTTTGATTAATCAGTTCTGACAAGCAGGGAATAGAAAGAGATTAGTAGTCGCCGCCTTCATCTCCGCTACCTCCACCTTCATCTCCGCCGCCGCCTTCATCTCCGCTACCTCCACCTTCATCTCCGCCGCCATTCCCACTATTGACAAAGCTTTTTGGGAATACGTTATAAAAGGCCGAAGCGGTCGCGCCCTGGGTTATACTACAATCTCCGCGCAGCGCTGGGTTTTCAACCGTTATTTTGCAAGTATTTTTGCCTATAAATGGATTAGAAAAAAGAAACGCAACATCACCAGCACCCGTACCGTATTTAACAAATCCAACTTCATCTCCTCCAAATGGGGGGATGATAAATCCATGAGTAGTCCAGGATATCTGGTCTCCCTTCTGAGTTGGTCTTTCGGTAAAAGCCCCGTGAATCATCTCCGCGGCAAGAAGCGTCCACGTGAGCTTGGCTGCATGCCCATGCAGCAGCACCGTTGCCCTGATTATAGCCTCCGCTTTTCCAGTTATTGCAGGAACAAGAAAAATCATTCCTACAAGAACGAATGTGACTGATAATACTGTCGTTTGTCGCTTATAGTCCATTTTCAATATCCACCAATGTTTATTCACACATTTGTCCTGGTGCATGTCTAAAATCACACGTCATAGTATATTTCCGGTACTTCACAACGACTGCTAAAAGTATGGTAGAACCTTGTCGATATAATTGAACTATAATAGACTTATTGTGAAGATTATTTGGTGTAACTTGGTACAGTTTCGTTGCTGGTCTAGCATACAAAATTAAAATCATATTGTTTACGCATCTGGTCCACTTTAATTTAATAAGAAGCTGCTAACCTTCTGTCTCTCCATATTCTCCATGATGGTCTCTCTGCGCTGCGGCTCCGATCAGTTCATCTTCGTAGAGTCCATAGTACAATCTTTGCACATGGTGATTCTATTATTCTATTAAGTCCAGTGTAGCATTATCAAAGTCTATCAGATTTCTAGCCAGCAGTCAATTTCCATGCCATCACTCCATACTTCTGCATTATCAGCTCTGAGAACCAATTTCCGGATAGATATCACATTTCGAATATCGCCTCATTCTTCCATACACTAGCTCCAATATACCTGGCAACAGTGGAGTTAACCTTCGACACCTTCTGGTTGTGGATCCTTATTTAGCTCTATGGGGACGATGTGATGTAGCATTACAAGTTTCGTCTGGAGAATTGGCATTAATCGACGCCATTTGTATTAATTGTAACACTTAAATCAATGCGTGCAGTTAGTATGCATCTAAAAATGACGGCAACACGTCTTGTTGTGAATTTCATTAACTATAGAAATTACGATAAGAAGACTGGACTT
>JASHSN010000068.1 GCA_030038695.1 Nitrososphaeraceae archaeon | reverse complement strand
TGTCACACGAATACAGAAAGAGAGATTTCCGGATCTGCAGGAATACGAAAAAGTGAAGGGCACCTATAGTATCGATAGCAATACCCTTCGCAAAACAAAGGCAGACGTATCTATAATGCATCCAATGCCTAGAATGCAGGAAATTTCACACTCTGTTGATAATACAAAGAATGCCATATACTTCAAACAAGCGGCATATGGAAAGGAGTTGAGGGCTGCTCTCTTAGCCCTAGTACTAAACGAAAAAGCAGTATAAGCTTGGAAGGTTGGCTCTTACGGCCCTTCATATAATTCGCTTATGTACCTTGATATAATTCGATGTGAATTCTTCAACACATACACTATAGTTTGGATGATGACCGTCCCAAGGAGAGCACATGTGACTTTAATTCACGGGCTATGATTACAAGTGACATTGATATTAATTATTATTATTTGAGTACCGAATAAAATCAACAACATGCCTTCGCAGTTAAAAAGAAAAAAATCCGGAGCTATACTATGTTGGGTATCGGAGAATAAAAATTTAAAACGAGATCCGATCAAAGATGGGATCAAAATCTTAAAAAATTCGATGAGTAGGAACTTACTCTTTCACTCCGACAATCTTATCGCGATGAATTACCTGCTTCAAAAAGGTTTTGAAGAAAAAATTGATCTTATTTACATTGATCCCCCTTTCAACAGCGGCGAGAAGTACTTTCATCGTAAAAAAAATATCGAAAATCCTGCGTTTGAAGATGTGTTTAGAGGAAATATCAAGGAGTACTTGGATATGATATATCCTAGACTAGAAGTTATGCGAAAATTGATATCCGTTAACGGATCGATCTTTATACATCTTGATTGGCATGTATCGCATTATGTTAAGGTAATAATGGATGAAATTTTTGGATACGAAAACTTTCGTAATGAAATCATAATAAAAAGAGGCAGAAGGAAGAACCTTCTCTATCAGTTCAAGTCAATAGATAGAATGCATGTCGCTAACGATTCAATCCTTTGGTATTCGAAATCTGCAGGGACGAAATTTCGACACCCTCTTGTTAAAAATAGTAGAGCATCAAAATGGATGGGATTTTGGAGTAATGTAAATAGACCTACGATGCAATACGACCTTTTTGGTTTTATACCAGAGAGAGGGCAATGGAAGTGGTCTGAGGATAGGGCAAAAATGGCAATACAAAATTACAAGTTGTATCTAAGCAAATTCTCGGATATCCCGCTAGACCAATATTGGATACAAACTGATCAAAACATGGAATTTATTCGCAAACGCCCTGGAGTCAAATACCCAGAATACTGGATCCCACCAAAGACGCACGTAATTCTCGACAATTTATGGACAGACATCGAAGGATACTGTTACTCTACAGGGTACGATACCGAAAAACATACACAGCTTTTGGAAAGAATAATAGGACAATTTTCCTCAGCAAGAGATCTTGTTGCAGATTTTTTCTGCGGCTCAGGGACCACATTGGTCGCAGCAAGAAAACTGGGTAGGAAGTGGATAGGATGTGACCGTTCAAGCGCAGCAATCCATTTAACGCGAAGAAGGTTAGGAGACTCAAAGTTTAGTTTAATCGGATCGAAAAACTAGCAAAAATGATCTATCTTGAGATAAGAAGAAATTCAAAGCTAACAATCCACAAAGCAAATAAATCAGAAAATATAACCTTATTTGTGAAGGTACAGTCAAAGTCAGATTACGAAATATTGCTCAAACGGTTACGAGACAACTTGGGAAACGAATCTCGAAAGGCAGTCTCGAGATTGGAAGTCCCTACTCCTCAGATCATCTGGGTTGGCCAACGCACAATTTTCAGGAACTTCATGGAATTTCCGAAAGCCTTACGAAGGGAACCAGCGAAGTTACTATTGTATTTGAACAAGGAACTCGCTTCTGCTGGCTATATTGCAGGTGAACGAGTAATATTTCTCGGACGAAAGGTACCGTCATCCTTTGGAGCACTAATAGACAGATACGTCAAGGATTATGTAATATGTCCAGTCTGTGGAAGTCCTGATACGCGAACAGAAAAGAACAAAAAGCTAGGTTTCCTATTGTGTGAAGCTTGCGGTGCAAGATCATCGATCAAAGCAAATTACGCCTGAAAAATTTTTGGCTACTACGCTGTCTTGATGACTACTGCAATTTATCCTATCTTAGAAGCTGTCGTGATACGGATAATATGGAATTTGTGATTGTGTAATTCATGATCATTATGTAAATGAGATTGGATGATGTGTTTTTACTATGAGAGCTGATAAATTTAACTATGTGTTCTAAGTACCACACCTGATATCATCTCAAAAGATATGACAGCAATAATGTCGCTTCATCCAGAAGCACCCGCACAACAGATTGAAAATAGTTTTTCAGCAGGTCAAAGTTGGGGAGCACTCAGAAAGGCGTGGAAAGGCTATAGAATTGCTAAGGTTCAGAGTGATAATGTCAAAATGACTGAATACGCTACGAAAATTAGGAAAATCCAGGGAGAGTTAGGAATTAGTTTAGCATCATTTCCAAATTTAGGAATATCCTAGACCTCACGTAGAGCTAACACCATTTCTTTTTCAGTTGATCAAAATATTTTTTTCTCTTTTTTCCAGTTGCAAGATATAATCGATATGTACTTATCTAGCTTATTCTAAATTTTACCTGCTGATTTCTCTTGGAAGAAGAATGTAAAGAAGTCGAACATGTAGAAAAAAATGATTCACAAATAAAGCGCGATGAGATTCTCAGAATGAATGATGAGCTAGTTGCAGCAAAGGAAGATTTATTATCTCTTAAGGAAGAGTTACGGAAAGCTAGGGAATCATCGGATAACAATCTCAACAAACTGAAATACATGGTTGCAGATTTTGATAATTATCGCAAACAAATGGAAAAACAAGTCGGTTCAAAGATAGAGGAAAATAAGGCAGAACTCGTGCTTAGATTTCTAAATATTCGTGATGATTTCGTGCGGGCTCTGGAAATAGCCAAGCAAGGCAAAACCGAGCCAGTTGTTGTTGAAGGCTTAGAGGGAATTCTGAAAAACTTTGATCGTCAGCTCCGGTCTGAAGGCGTTATGGAAATTGAGACAATCGAAACTCCATTTGATCCAAACGTTCATGATGCTGTCAGTTTTTCATATCGTGACGATATACCGGAAAGCACAGTCACAAATGAAATTCGTAAAGGGTACATGCTAGACAATAAAGTCTTAAGACCGAGTATAGTAGAAATCTCTAAAAAGATAGTTAAAAATAGCGTTAATGATACAGGAAAAACAGAAAAAGGGGACTGAAAATTAGAAATGGGAAAAATTATAGGAATTGATCTTGGAACTAGCAACTCTGCAGCTGCAGCAATGATAGGGGGTAAACCTACGATAATACAGGCAGCTGAAGGGGCCTCCATAGGAGGAAAGGCTTTCCCTTCAGTGGTTGCTTTCACTCGAGAAGGTCAGCTGATCGTCGGTGAGCCTGCAAGACGACAAATGATTTCAAATCCAGAGGGTACCATAGTTGCTGCTAAAAGGAAGATGGGAACCGATTTCAAATTCAGAGTATTTGGCAAGGAGTACACTCCGCAACAAGTATCCTCGTTTATATTACAAAAAATAAAGAGGGATGCTGAAGCATTTCTAGGCGATACTGTTGATAAAGCAGTGATAACAGCGCCTGCATACTTTAACGACAATCAGAGACAGGCAACCAAGGACGCAGGTGAGATAGCAGGGTTGCAAGTTGTAAGGATTATTAACGAACCGACTGCGGCTTCACTTGCCTACGGCTTAGACAAAGTACAGAAAGACCTAAAGATCTTAGTATTTGACTTCGGTGGAGGAACACTTGATGTTACCGTTATGGAAATGGGTGGTGGAGTATTCCAAGTCAAAAGCACCTCGGGAGATACTCAACTTGGTGGAACAGATATGGATAATAGTATCGTAGAATATGTTTTGCAGGAATTCAAAAGACAGTCCGGTTTGGACATACGAAATGACAAGGCAGCAATGATGAGGATAAGAGATGCAGCAGAGAAGGCGAAAATCGAATTATCAAACGTAGTCACAACTGAAATTAATTTGCCATTTCTTGCATATGACTCTGCCACTGGGCCAAAGAATCTCATTTTCAACTTTACTAGATCGAAATTGGAGGAACTATTGAGACCAATCGTGGAGAAGTGCAAACCGCCAATGTTACAGGCACTACAAGACGCAAAATTGGCCCCTACTGACATCGATAAAATTATTCTTATCGGTGGACCAACGAGAATGCCGATGGTGAGGCAATTTGTGGCAACAGTGATGGGTAAAGAACCAGAACGAGGGGTGGATCCGATGGAAGCGGTTGCAATGGGAGCTGCTATTCAGGGCGCTATTATTGCGGGCGATGTAGCTACAGACATACTGCTTGTAGATGTGACTCCGTTGACCCTAGGCGTTGAAGTTCTCGGAGGCTTGAAGGAACCGTTAATTGACCGGAATACCACCATCCCGACAAAAAAGAGCAAAGTGTTTACGACTGCTGCTGATTACCAGACTGCTGTTACAATACACGTTGTTCAAGGAGAAAGGTCTATGGCAGCAGATTGCGTTTCGCTCGGAATGTTTAATCTGTCCGGCATACCACCGGCTCCGAGAGGAGTACCTCAGATAGAGGTTGCATT
>JASHSN010000559.1 GCA_030038695.1 Nitrososphaeraceae archaeon | reverse complement strand
GGGGTAACGCCAGCAAATCAGGCCTGATAGACGCGCTATTTGACATGCAGCCAAAATACCTTCTTATCGATGAAATCGAACATCTAAAACCAGAATACCAGACGCTGCTATCGTTGATGGAAACTGGGATTTTAACTCAGACGATACATTCGAAAGTGAGACAAATACACCTGAAAACATGGGTATTTGCTACAAGTAATGGTACAAAGAAACTTTCAGAACCATTGCTTAGCAGATTCAGAGTTATGCATTTGAATGAGTACGAATTCTCACAATTCTATGAAATAGCTGTTAAAAAGTTGTTAGATGAAGGACTTGACAAAAAGGCAGCAGATGAAATTGCAATTTCTGTATGGGAAAAACTGCCTAATCCGAACATAAGGAATTGCGTACAAACCGGCCGTTTGGTAAAGAATGAACCGGACATACAAGTGGCGATTGCAGATGAGATTCAGAATTTCAAAGAATACAGTGTACCATAATTGAGAAGGAGTAAGATCTGAATTGCCAGTTGAAGACTTTCTATTTTCTGCTGGTGGAGGATTCCTGCTTGGAGCAGTGGCTGGATATGCTATAAAGAAAGTGATGAAAATAGCCGCGGTAGTTATCGGATTGTTTGTGGCTGGCCTTGCATATCTATCCTATAGGGGATGGGTAGATGTAAAATGGGCTGCGATGGAGGGTGCTTCAAGGAGTACATTAACAAATGCATCAGAACAGGTTGTGCACGCACTTAACAATACAGCAACACAATTCGCGTCGCATCCATCTGCTGTTGCGGCATCAGGCCTACCAATAGCAGCTACGTTTGGATTTGTACCAGGACTAATGATGGGATTCAAGAACGGTTAGAAGTTTCCGAGGTTATAGGGCATAAGGAGAGCGAGATTAGAGATAGATGGTGGATACTACATAACGAAGGGTCCTAATAAAATGATCATCAAAATCAATTTGGTATTAGTTGCAATTGCAATATTTATGCTTAGTGTCATGCCATCTGTCTATGCGCATACATCATATTAACATGAAGGGATACAAACTCGGTATGGAAGACGGAAAAATAGGAGGCGGTGGATATGGCCTGCTCCTGCTATTCATCTTTGTACTGTTCTATAAACTCGTGACAAAAGGTGTGTGTCATGCATAACGGTGTGTTGTATCCTACTCCATTGTGAAGATCCAGCTGCTTGATGTAAACAGCTGGGATCGAGACAACGTGCACTTTCTGAATTCATGAGCTAAGGTCATCGATGATTCACGATGTCATTATTTGATATTGGTCTAGGGTTCAACTATCCATACTCCTTTAGTTCCTATCGTAACAGAGCAGCTGAAAGCGCCGGTTATTGCTTCTATATATTGCCTTGTAGAGTTCTAATTGTAGCCGTTCCTATGATCGAAGAGTTTCTGAAGTTGAGTGTATGCATAACCTTCAAATAACTTTCCTACGCTACCATACGGAATTTCAAAATTGATCTCATCTAATACCTCAGTTTGTTTTTGGTCGTTTATACTGTTTCATCTTATTTCGAGTAATGATATTACTCTAGCCGGCAATCCAGCTTTACACACGTACAGCCTCTAGTTGGGATAATCGCGGTAAGTTTGGATGATAAAGCATCTTTGTCATCATAAGGAAGAGACTGATTTTTTTGTAAATATACTTGTATCTGCCTCAGTAATACCATCATTTGCGACAATATCATATACTACCAGAGGTTTCAATTCTTCACTTTTTTCATTCGGGCTGTTTATAGTGTTGGCTTCTGATTGTTTTAGTTCTGTACGCCCCGAGTTATTATCTCGTGACAATGAGTTTTCATAGGATTTATGTTGCGAACTTCTTGGACTTTCATCATACCGTACATTAGAATCTTTACCGCTCTCAGAAGATGACGTTTCGATATTGCTTCTACTTTTAGTACCGTAATCTTTGCTTGCTTGTTTCATCTTTTTAGCGTTATTATTGTGCTTCCTATATTTGGCCATGAACTTTCGAAGCGATGGGTTTTAAAATGTGCTGACAAATCCGAAGGGCATAAAGCACATAAGTCTAAGCGTGGGTCCGGCCGTCTGATGCAGATATTTTGAGGAATATTTTGCTCATAGCTGTTATTGGTTTAAATCTATTTGTGTGTGAACATATACTTTCCTACTACTATAGCGCATTAATCTATACTTTCCGGATCCTCTTATGCTTTGTAGTTATATACTTCAGGATCCTCTTTTTTGCTATTATTTAGCTATAGATAATCAAATAAAAGAGATGACGAATTTTGTTACTCTCATAGGATCTTTTTATTAATATCGAGGCGAATTAACTTTATTCTTGAAGAAACGTAAGCGTTTCAAAATTGAAAGGCGGTCAACTCTCCCATGGTGTTTCGGCTTTTCTGCTGTCAGTAATGAGTACAATAAGACTCCCGAGGATACAACTAGAGATAATACATATACTGTTACAATTGCCTCCATATTACAATTCAGCCCCCATCCATGGCGATATCTATTATTTTTTGAGCTTGTGCACTATCCATGAATGCACTATAAACATCAGGATATTGTTTTACTAATTCCAAGTTAACTTCCAATACATTGACATAGTTAGGTGCAAATGCTATCAAATTGCTAACTCTGTTTCTTTCTATGTTAAGTTCAATCAATGTTTGAAGCGCGTTAGGATTTATACCAGTGGCCCGGCTTACATTCGAAACTTGCAAGAAGGCATTTTCAGGAGTTATGTCCGGGTCTACATTA
>JASHSN010000067.1 GCA_030038695.1 Nitrososphaeraceae archaeon | reverse complement strand
TCTTTGAGCAATAAATCGAAGGCACGTTTATTGCCTTCAACGCCGTCTGAAGGTCTGAAACGGTTTCCTGGTATAATTGTCTGAAAGGTGGAACAATTCAGCCCATCGAGTAGCTTGGGAGCTCGGAGAGTAATAACAAAGGGAGCATTGTTGTGATCCGTAGTCCTATGTACACGATCCTCCCTTTTTCGACGCATGGTCACAGACCGAGGTCTAGTTTCTATTACAAATCATCATTTCTAACATGAGATCTAGGGGCGTAGGATTGATCAGGTAAACATCTAACACTAAAGTTCTGAGGTAATATTCTTGCGTCTTCTAAAACCGAACAAGCAAAACCTTTCCCGACGAAAATGGCGTAAGTATATCCATGATTTGCGAATCAATAATTTAAAAGGACTTGATTGATTTAATACAAGGAATAGTTTTAGAAAATCAGATGAGTCTTGCGAAGAATCCTAGCACTGGCAAGGTGCTCGAACTATTAGGACCTACAGTAGAATTCCTGACATCCCCAGAGGACCCACAAAATGACTTCTGTGTGATCAGGGGAACGGTCCCACCAGGCGTCTCCGTTCCGCTTCATTCTCATGCTGATACAGAGGATTTTCTCGTTCTCTCTGGTGAATTAGACGCGCTGAGGCAAGACAGCCAGGACCACACATGGATTAAAGTAAAAGCCAATGATTGCATACATGTTCCCTCTAACGCACACCACGCCTGGCGCAACGTGTCCGACGAACCTACGGTCGTTCTCGTTATTACTACCAAAAAGCTCGGACAGTTCTTTCAGGAGATTGGAAGACCACAGACCAGCGTCTCTATGCCTGTGACGCCAGAAGATCTTGAGCGTTATGCAGCGGTCAATGCCAGATATGGATACTGGATCGCTTCCCCTGAAGAGAATGCTCTGGTAGGAATACATATGAGTTCGTAAACCTAACCATTCATTAAATACTATACTAAAGTGGTCATATGATTGAGCCGCTTGTCTAGATGTTAGCGGTACATCCTATTGTGCTGTGGCCATGTAATTTCATAGCTCTGTTAGTTGACTAAAAGAGGATTCGTGTCAAATTTGATTCACACCCCACCGGGCCCGTTTTATTTGAAGACGAGGTTGTTACACAAACCGCTATACCTGAAGAATATTTTCATTTCCAGATCAAGACCATGGAGGTTGCAATTTATTATGTTACCGAAATACAAGAAGAAAAGATCGGAGGGGTTACAATGCTATTTATCTATATAAACGGACTAGGTACTCCCACGTAAGTTTGATGATACATTGTCTGATCGAAGATGCGCCACATCCTATGGACTATTACTAAACGATTTTAAGTAGCTTATTAGCCATCGTTGCCCGTATTTGTGATATGGTAAGTGACAGCGATCTGCGCCTACTAGTAAAGCAGGCAAGAGAGGCTGCAACAACACGCAAGTTCAGCCAGTCTGTAGAGTTAACACTTGTGTTAAAAGACATAGAGGTTAAAAAAGGATTTAGCCTAAATGAAGTGGTGATATTGCCTAACAAACCGACCAGACAGGCTAGCATATGTGTAGTCGGCACCGGTGATACTGGTACAAGAGCACGCAGAGCTGAAGTAGACAGAGTAATACAGCCAGAGGAACTAGATAGATTCGGCACCAACAAGAGAGAGGCGCGGAAAGTGGTCAAGGAGCATGATTTTTTTCTAGCAGACACGGCTTTGATGGCAACAGTCGGGCGCGCGTTCGGCCAATTTCTCGGTCCGAAAGGCAAAATGCCTACGCCCATGCCATATGGCGCTCCGATTGAAGCTATTGCCGATCGTTTGCGTGGTTCGGTTCGAGTCCGAGCAAAGAATCAGCTCAATGTGTCTACCAAAATCGGCGACGAGAAATTAGATGACAGTCAATTGGCCGCCAATGCTAGTGCCGTTATCTCAGCTGTAGAGAAAAAGCTTCCGCAAGGAGAGAAAAACATACGTAACACTATGATAAAGTTTACCATGGGCAAGATGGCAAAATTGGCTCCAATAAAAAAAGAGAAAGACAAAAAGAGGACTCAATAATTAAATGACATCTCAAATGAGGCCCCAACGGAAAAATTATCCAGAGAAAAAACGCATGCTATATCAAGAGCTGCAGGAATTACCCGGTAAGTTTGATGTCATTGCTCTCTCCAAAATGTCTAAAGTTCGCGCTGCGCAGCTGATGGCCATCCGCAAAAAATTTCGAAATGACATTAAGATCAAAGTAATCAAGAATAGGGTCGCACAGCGTTCATTCCAAAAACAAAACAATCCAGGCGGCTTAGACTATTTAAGTAAAGAATTGGAAGGTCAGTGTGCGCTACTTTTCACAAATATTAGTCCCTTCAAGCTCAATCTGATTTTTGATAAGAATAAAGTATTCTTGCCTGCAAAAGGTGGGGACATAGCTACGAAGGATATCATTATACCTGCTGGAAACACTGGTATATCCCCTGGCCCTGTGCTTTCCGAGTTTAAAGAGGCAAATGTGGCAACTAAAATTGACCAAGGAACTATTTGGGTCAGCAAGGATACGGTAGTAGTGCGGTCTGGTATCGTTATAACTCAGAAGCTTGCTTCATTAATGAGCAAGCTCAATATTAAACCGATTGAAGCAGGAATTTCAATTACTCTAGCTATTGCGGAAGGCATGGTTTTAAGGGAAAATGATCTAAGGATCAATCTCGCTGACTACCATGACGAATTAAGCAGATCTTTTCACGCGGCATTTTCACTCGCTATAGAGTCAAGCTATCCAAACATAGAAACGATCGGACACTTACTTAGAAAGGCAAATCAAAATGCAATAGCATTAGCCAGTGAATCAGGATATCTATCACCGGATACTGCGGCACTTATTTTTGCGAAAGCAAATACTAACTCGCAAATAATCGCAAATCAAGTTAAGAAGAAGGGATACGTCCCTCAATAAAAGAAGGGTCTAATTGCGCGGCTAGATTAACAACGATTCGATATAGATCCGGTTCACAACCATCAACCAAATAGCGCAGAGAGTCCCTCTAGCGCCTCTTCTTCTTTTTTCTCCTGTTCCTTGGGTGCCTCCGCAGATTCTTGCTTAGCCCCTGCAGGCGATGGTTCAGCGGTTGCTGTAGTAGTGGTAGATAATGCAACAGGCGCAGCCTTTAGGGCTTCGTCGATATTTACCTCGCTTATGGCTGCAACAAGAGCCTTGACCATAACTTCGTTGGGTGTTACACCTGTTGACTTTATTACATTCTTTATATTATCTTCGGTTATCTCCTGTTTTAACTTGTGTAATAAGAGGGCAGCATATATGTATTCCATTGTCAAACGCATTTCTACCCATGACCATAATATAAACTTCACAATATTTTTGTGCTTCGCACCACCGCATACAGGTGATCCTTCAGATCCTTCTCGTAAAGCGAGTTCATTTTCTCCAATAGCGTTGTCCTCGCATGCATCCTCTCCTCCTCGGTATTAGCTCGTAATACATCTGCAAACATATCTGGCAGGTTTTCCCTTATCCATCCATCTAGAACAAAGAATCGCTTTTCGTTTATCCATATAGTCTTATTAGTGCCTTGGTCAACTTCTTCGTTAAAGTTTCCCGTTTCAACCCTGTCGATCAACATGAATATGCAATTGTTAGGATCAGGATTTTCCAGAACTTCCTTTGGTCTTCCCATAGCATATCCAGATTCGACGCGCTGAATCAAACCAGTAGGACGGATGTAAAAGCCTCGGACTTGAATTCTATTCCCATTGACTGATTCGATTCTACCTATGACCAGCTTATTATAATTTTGGTCCTTATGGACGACAAACACATAGTCACCGGGCTTCTTCCTCCCTCTTCCGAACATCCATCCGGATCCGCTGTAGTAAATTATATAATTTTCGCTGTCCCACATTTTTCTGAAGGGTAGCATTCATTATCAAATATTAAATCCGAAAGAAAAACCTCAGAAATTACATTTATTAATGTATACTCTCTAAACATATAATGACAATATTTGCAAAGATTTGACGAGTTAGATATGAAGATATTATCAGAACTTACTAAAGATGCAAGTATTTCGGTTCCTCAACTCAGTAATAAGCTTAATGTTAATGCATCTGTGTTATATAGCAGGATAAAACGCCTTTCGAAACGTAACCTCATCCAAAAATTTACAGTTATTGTCAATGAGGGTATGCTTGGATTTAATGTAAAAGCAACTGTAGGGATTAACAGAGATCCCAAGTTTAAAGACCCTATTCATTCCGAATTGTTAAAAATCCCAGAGGTTAGATCATTATCTGAAGTTACGGGTCGTTTTGACATGATTGTTGTTGTAAACGCCCGTACGTTAGAGGAATTGCACAACGTAGTAATCGGACTCATCGGAAAAATAGAAGGTATTCAAAACACAGAGACCTTCGTTGAAATGCAGAG
>JASHSN010000558.1 GCA_030038695.1 Nitrososphaeraceae archaeon | reverse complement strand
AGAGCATAAGGCAGTTGACCATTCCACCTGTTAATTGATAGCCACTGAAGATACTCTGGACTTTCTTTTAGTTGTGCAGTAATGATCTTGATTGCTTGTGACTCACCGTTGGCTTTCGCTACATTTGACCTTGCTGCTGCTTGAGCTTGTACAACTGTTTGGTTTGCAACAACCTTTATTGCCAAGAGATTATTCTGCTCTGTCAGAAAGTTTTGATATGCTACTACCTTTGATTCTACCTGAGAAGCAAATGCTGGTGAGAATTTAAAGTCAGTTATAAACACTGTCTCGACAATTATGTTCCTTGCTCCTAAAGTGTTAGCAATACTCTGAGCTATCACAGCTTTTGCAGTAGCTCTTTTTGTTATAAGCTCTTCAGCATCAAATTTAGCCACACTTGCTTTAACAGATTCCTGTATAGTGGGGGCGATGATTCTGTCTGCATAGTCAGGCCCAAGCTGCTGATAAATAATATTTACTTGACTTGGACTAAGATGATAGTTTAGAGCTATTGTACTCTGTACCTCTTGTAAGTCATTAGAAGCGGCAGTTGCATTAGCTTCAAATTTGAGAGTACGTACTTCCATCTGAACTACCTGTTCAGCAAATGGAATGATAAAGTGTATTCCTTCTCCTAATACCCGGTTTTCAACTGCACCCACATAAAGGACAACCCCTCTATGTCCTGCTTCTACAACAACTACTGATTCGAACATAACGATGATGATGACAATAAAGGTGATTACTGCTGCTACAATTATTAATTTGTTAGAAGATGGTCTTGATCCTGTCGGATATTCAGGTCTGCTAGATCTCTTGAATGGATTTCTCATAAGAATTATCTATCTTCTGATATAAAGCTGATATGTCGATCGTAATTTAAACTTGTAGTGTCTGCCTGTGAAGGGGGATTAATGATAAGCTATACCTGTGACAAACTTGTGAAATCTTCATGTTGTTTGTTTAATTCTCTGCAGATTGCTTAATTAGGTAAGTTTTAGGTAGTCCTGATAATCTGCTGGAGGGAGTCGAGTACAAAGGAAAGCACAGTAATGTTATTCTTACTCCCCAGAATAAAAATACATTAAAAAAATATATGCAGTTAGCCCACCTCATCACTAATCTATCCTGAGTCGTAGGATACTACACGTTTAATTCTATCTCCTAACCAATCCCACTAAACATTTAACATCGTATCTAAATCCTATCCATCTTACCCAGTTTCCGCATCAATTCATTAATCATTTTCTGTTGCTCAAAAAGTAGAATCAGAAACGGAGCCTCTGCAGAAAAATTCTCACCCTTGTTGGCTGCACAATCTACATAATCTTTCTTTTTGCATCTATCTAACATTTCTTCAAACAAGGTCCTGTTTTCCTTCCGTAATGCATATCCAAAGTCTCCCCACAATCCAATTCCTTTGCTAAGGTACCTCTTTATCCGCGCTTATGTTATGACTTTCAATTATACTTTCGTTTAATTCACACAGAGATTATATAATAGTAAATCCTTGCAATCTACCGTTAACTATTTTTCAAAGTGCATGTTTCAATAGTTTGGGACTCTCAACGAGCAACCGATTTAGTAAGAGCGCCAGTAAAGCATCAACAACAACTAATGACTCCTAAACAATATGAATATATAATCTCAAAATGAAGCCGTAAGGCCCCTAAACAATACCTATTCTCTTTTATAGCATTCGAAATTGAAAAATTAATCAGATTGTAAATGAGAGTTTATCTTTGAAGTTAGGTGAAATCAGATGATACAAAGATTTGGTGGATCAACTATTCCTAATGTCCAAACAGCATATATTTGCCTGTACCCTATCCTAAGGTAATAATAAGAAATGGACGCATATTTAGAGGAAGAACTTTACGACATTCTTATTTACTGCATACAAAATCCAGATGGTTCAGAATTTGGAACAAAAAAGAAGAGAGCAGAAGAGATTGGCAGTGAGTTGTATGCAGATGGAGGACTCGATGCAATGGAGAATATGTTCTATTCGATTGAATTTAGAGTAAAAGAAGAGATCGGTAAGGATGTCAAACCATATCGTGCTTGGTGGAATAATATAAGCGCAGAATGGAGGTATTAACAACCTGGGTGTAGTTCAAGTAGATCTTATGAGGAACAGTTTCTAGAGGTGAGAGTTAAGGTTTTACCGAAATTAAAGGATATTACGAGCTTGACAATACTTAAATTTAAAATTCTTCGTGCTCTCACAGAAAATAATGAGCAACAAGAATAAGGCAATTTTATGAGAAGAACTCAATTGAAAAAAACTTACAACAAGAATGAAAATAGTAATCATACCGATTACTCTATAATGATGGGACTGGCGATATTATTGCTAAAAGTTATATAAGATATAATGATCAGAATATTTCATGTCAACAAAGAGAGAATCAGATAAATCTTCAACAAGGAGTTCTGCTGTCGAGGATGCTGCTTCGGTAGAAACAACTACAAGAACTACATCATATTCGTCTACACCACCATAATCTGAGCAACGTTATTCAGTCGATAAGTCACTTCGAGTTGAATGAGACCATAAACAAGGAACTTAACTTTGTAGATGCTGAAATCTATAGTAGTCTTGGAAAAAATAGAAGGAAAATCAACAATCAAAAAATTATTGTTTGTGCAGCAGTTATCCTCGTTGTGCAGTGAGGAATGAATTCCAAGCTTTTGCGGCGTTAGTATTAAATTCTGTCACAGAATCAATCGTTCGATTAAAAGTTCTGAAGTTTTCTGCTGCTGCATTTACCGCGTTGACTGTCATCTGGTTGTTGATACGAAGTGCACTAACTATGTTCTCTGTGATTTCGTTTGATCTCTTTACAAATTCTGTGTATTGAGGTGTTACTATAGGAAAATTCACGTTACCCGCTAGCGTCTTTTGAAATGAAACCATATTCTGAATAGTATTCTTTCCTGCGGCTACATAGTCCTGTTGCAAATTAGAGATTGTTTGTATATATTGCGGTTGGGTCTTTGTGAACTCGTCTACTATTCTAATACTGTTTTGTTCTACTGTATCATATAGGTTAGTTGATTCATTTATAGTGGTTGTCTCACCTTTGGACCTGTCTACCATATTATATCTACCATATTGCGAATAACATCCCTATATATAGTTTGGTATCTGGTGGTTGACAATACCATATAAACCCTTTACAAGACTTGTGATTCCCTAAGCTTTAATCTATAATTTATGTCAGTCTTGAGCTTCAAACAGGCGCCCTTTCTTTTTCATAGCCGAACCGGCAGAATCTACAGGATAAATCTCAATAGCAAAGGTTGTCTATCTTGTGCTGGATGACGGTTTCAAGTTTCAACAGGAAAGCTGCAAGCGAATCATTGAAAGGTCTACGTCCCGATGGAAGATGGTCGTTATGGGTATTTCAGTAACTTCTGAAATAATAGGAAATCGCAGCCGCATAATTGTTCTCAACAAAACGACCAAGAATATCTATATGATGCATTGGATTAAGTTGCTAAAGGAAAAGTCAAAGTAACTGCTGAAACATATTCTCTTCATGATATTATTCCGTATCACGATCCCTTATAATCAAGGAACAGCGAAGCTGCTGGTTGAATATATAGCAAGCGGCTTCACATCAATTTCTCAGATAGGAAACAAATTGTCGTAGAAGATGAACTAGATATTGCTTTGGTAGAAGCGTTTGAGAGAATTTATGATGATATGCATGTTAACTGAAACAAGATAACGGGGGTGACAAGATAGGTAATGAAAGGAACATTAGCACATATGTTCGTGTTCGTTCATAACTTTCCTCTCTGTTACGTCAACAATGGTTTACGCTGAGCCGAACGCAGTCAGAATGTCATCGAGTTACAAGTAACATCTTGTTTACACCTCGCTGAAAATCATGTGTAACAGTTATGACCTGTGCTTTGATGGATTCTTTTTTCAAATCATAAAGTAATTTATCGAAGTACTTCCACGGTCGATTATAAGGGCCTTGCGTTGGATAAATTCTCGCTTCCTTGGAAATTCTTAGCATTTCTAAAATTGAATCTCTATGGAATAAATAGTCAAATTCGTCGCTATAGTAGAATAGTAAATTTCCACTTAAAACTAAGGAGAAGCTATCATCTTGAAATGGTAATTTAGGAAGTTCTCCTTTCAAGTAACGTTTCTCAAGCAAACCAGCACAATAGTCTGATTCAAATAACTGTAAGGCCAATTCCCTATATCTCCTTAACCCTTCTGTAGACTTATAGAAATCCCAGTTATATAGCTGCGATACAGCGGATATTCTATCGAGAACAAGCTCTAGATCCTCTCTAGCACGATTGACTAACTCTTTCACAGGCCTTCCAAATAGAGGATCGCATCCAACTACGTTGATCCCTAGCCTACTTGCTTCTGCGACAAATGAAGACGGACCAGCAGGACAATCTAGTATTTTATATTGTTTGTACAATGAGATGTTCAGATTAAACATTTGTTCATATTCGGATAACATGCGTCCGTAGAATACCACCCTACCTAGCTGAAGATAGTTCGAATCTTTTTCTTTTTCCAATTCTCTTTCACAGCCTTATGGCGGATGACAACATTTTCTTAATACCATATGTGGGCCATTATAATTATGTTAATGGACCAAAACAGCAACGGGTATCGCACATATTATTGAGACAAAAAATAATAACCAACAACATGCTGTGTTATTCGCATGTCTATTCACATGTAGACATCTACTGTATGTAGTTTATTCACATGTAGACATCTACTGAACCTCGTAATCTTTTAATTGGGACTCTTTTACTTCTTGTTGCCAGTTATGAATTAAAGTAACTTCGACGGTTTTTATTACGTTATCATGAGTATTATTAGTAAATTGGTTACTTAGTACAAATGCATATGCATCACTTGTAGTAGGCCTAAAAACATCATTAATTCTTACATCCTGTCTGTTATAGTATGGAGTAATTTGAGA
>JASHSN010000557.1 GCA_030038695.1 Nitrososphaeraceae archaeon | reverse complement strand
AGAAATAACTTCACTACTACCACCCGGCCCATCCAATTAGTGTGGTAATATGCTAATTCCGTAATAAATTGGAACTACAGCTGATATTGCATATTGTGTGATCAGTCCAACGTTGTTTGCATATTGCAAGATGATAAACCAATTCCAAAATCTTATCCAACTGGAAGAAGTACGGCTTCAATTTATATTTAATGGAGTATACCTGATATCCTGAACTAAGAGGAAAATGAAAAGATCAGGATCTGTTTTGTTAGCAATACTGTTAATTGTTTCGCTACCTATAACGAACCAATATGACGCCGGCATGTTTAGCGTATATGCACAAGGTAATACTAATCCTTTAGGTACTGCTTTATCGTACATTTTAGGAAACATTACCACGGGCTTTCAACGTTTTAATTAAACTACCAGAGTATACCGTTAGTCTGGATGGCAGCCAAATTTTCCCAAACAGCACTCTAAAGCAAAACATTGTTGATAAATATGAACCATCGACATATGATATCAAGGATTTGAAATATAATCTCCTAGGTTTTAACGTAGCTGCTCATGATATAAAAACTCATGTCAATTCTTCCCGAACAGATATAAAGACAAGGATCGATATACCAATAATGCTAGGAAGAAATGTAGCGGTTACAAACGGAATAATTAATCTGAATTATAATCAAGTCGACTTAAGATGGATCTGCGGCATCTATGATAAGATGATGGTTCATATCCCCATTTGCAGTGGCATCGAAGTACTTACACTTGTAGATGACTTCCTGTAACATGACGTTATGTTTTTTAAATTTAGTGTTAAAGATAGTTTTGCACCACAATTTTGAAACATAGTCAGTATACGTACTCCGACTACCCGGGCCGATTCCCTGCTACTTATTCTTATTATTAAAATATGCTGCTACAGCGTCATAGTGCAAAAAAGGAAATAGTAAACTGCGTGTGTAAACGATATGATTTTAAAATCGAGCGCGCAATGAAATCACAAGGCTTTCAAGACCGCTGCAATCACGATTTAGACGCTACACCTACCTCGATACATCGAGGAGGAATTTCTAGAAGTTTCGGTCAAAGTATTGCCGAAGTTGAAGATCGCAAGTGTCATAGGAAGAGGTGAACATACTACCTTATATTTCCAATATTGTTAACCTTCAATTGTGGATAGCGAAAAAACGGAGGTAATCTATGGAACTTCAAATATGTTAAATATGAAACTCCAGTCTTTCTCTAATGCAAGATTTAAAGTTGATACTTGCATGGACTATACTCGTCCATCGTTAGCACTTAGCATCGAATCAATTAGGAAATCGTGCATAAGGAAAAGGTGTCTTCTATGCTAAAGGAGGAACGTACCACCAAAACTACCGTCGTTATATTAGTCATTATCGCAGCAGTATTATCAATTTTTGCATATCAATATTCTACCCTTACATCAAAGAAAATCGTTGATATTGCTTCACGTGATGTTAGATCAGATGCCAGAATTGAAGTACATGATATTTCACAAATATTAGCAAATAAATTACAAAATGTTGGTGTTCTTTTACAAACACTTAGTGAATCGCCCGCTGTACACAATAACGAATTCAAAAGAGCCGACACCGTAATAAACAGTAGACAACATTCCTCAAGTGATCTGACAGATTTCTACATGTGGTTAGATAAAAACGGCAAAATAAATTGGGTAAGCGATATCAATGAAACCATATATCAAAAATACAAGGGAACAGACCTAAGTTATAGGTCATACTTTACTATCCCAAAATATACTCATACAGTCTATTACAGCAGTCTGGTGCAATCAAATGACAAAGTCCCTAGATTATACATATCATATCCTGTCATCAATACTACAGGTGCAACTACCAGTACCGGAAAATTCACTGGTGTCGTCGTTGCATCAATTAGGCTTGAAATGTTAGGCAACTTTTTGAAAAATCAAATATATCCACAATTTAATAGTACAATAGGACTGCTGGATAGAAAAGGAATAATTCTTTATACCAGTCCTAAACAATTTGGTATAACTACCAATAATCAACAATACGTTGGCGAATATGTTTTTGGAGATAAATTTCAATCCGGACTTTCATCTTTATTACCTCCTGAATCGAAAAATCTCTTAAATGATCTAATAAAAAAGTCGCTACAGGGGAATACTGGATCATCAGATATCCCCCTTAATGATGAAATATATACTATAGCATATCAACCAGTAATAATTGGTGGTAAGAGTTTTATGACTCTATACATTAGAGCGCAACATACACTTACAAGTGATGTGAGCGCATTAATTGATCAGCAAAAATACATTACTACATTAGAACTAACTGTAATCGGAGTCGTAGCATTTATTGCTGCATTTCTGCTTTTCTCATGGAATAAGAGATTAGAGACTACTGTAAATGTAAGGACGGCTGAACTAAAGAAAGCAAATGATTCTTTAGCATCAGCTAACGAACAATTAAAAATCCATGATAAAATGCAAAAAGAATTTATTAACATTGCTGCACATGAACTTAGGACACCAACACAATCTATTGTAGGATATTCGGAACTCCTAGAAATGGAACCTGAGAGAAGCGAATCTTATGCCAATACTATACTTAGAAATGCAAAAAGACTTCATGGTTTAATAAACGATATACTCGACGTGACAAGAATAGAAAGCCAATCGCTTAATCTTGGCAAAGAGCAATTCAATTTAGAAGATTTGGTTTTATCCATCGTCAGAGACGTACAACAGCAGATTGAAATAGAAGGAAAGAACAAAGACATCAAGCTTGAATACAGGAAATCAAAGGATGATATTGTATTATTATATGCAGACAAACAGAGGATAACACAAGTTATTTCTAACTTAATAGATAATGCAATCAAATTTACGAAGCAAGGTACAATCTCTATTGTAATTGACAGGAAACGTAATAGTGATAGCAACAGCAATAGCCCAGATGAAGTTACAGTTAGTGTGAAGGATACTGGTAGTGGAATTCATCCTGACATTTTACCACGACTATTCTCAAAATTTGCATCAAAATCATTTCAAGGGACGGGTCTGGGATTATTTATATCCAAAAACATTATCGAAGCGCATGGAGGTAAGATATGGGGAGAAAACAATGATGATGGCATAGGAGCAACTTTTACATTCAGTTTGCCTATCGATTAGTAATCTTACTTCGGTCTATTCAATTATGGCACTTTTAAGGATGTGAACCTCTTGATCCCACTTCCGGTGTATTCCAAAGGTTTACTAATTGTTGCTATAATGAACAACTAATATTGGAACAATTATACTTAAGGTCCTTTAGGTATAGTAAATATCGCATTTAAACCTAAATACGGTAAGAACATATATGATGGTTCAGTTCGTGGTTTCTGAGTTTAGATCTAAACAATGAAGAGCATTTTGCTAGTTGCCTAAGAATATAGATCTAATAGTGCTTGGGACTAGAGGAACGACTGGCCATTAAAACTGACCTGAGGAATAGATGCTAGCTTGTTTACAATGTCAGTTGATTGTGAAAGGTTTGTCTTGACAAAGACTAGGGCAGACATCTGGCCATCTATCTTTTCAATATCAAAGATAGGTTGAATATTTTTGATAATCCCCAATCCTTTCAATCTGCTAAATCTTGCTTCAACTGTTGGCGTACTTGCTTTTATTTCTCTTGCTATCTGTCTGAAAGACTTTCTGCCATCCTGTATCAATGCTTTGACTATCGCAATATCTGTGTTGTCAAGTTTAGCATCCAAAGAGATCTGTATCAATAGATGATCAGTATGTTATAATATTTAAGGGCAACCATATATCGGACACAAATCTTAGCTTACATTTGTAACGAATCAGGCAATCTAAAACGGCAAGAATTCTCGATAGTGGACAAATGGCTGGGGATGGAGTCGTCATATTTTGAGATGCAGGTTATACCTAAGCTATATCTCGAAGATTTACGCAACAGAACTGCCAATCGCGGCAGCTTCCTTAGATTAGATCATATTAGATTCTCTAGTGCTGTTTGTGTCAGCAGTGTTTAGCCCACATGGCCTAACATAGTCCATCATAACACTCTTGCAAGTTGTCTGGATAGAAATTAGTGCTGTTATCTGGCGTAGTCACGATCCGTATTCTGATCCTACGGCTAGTTGTCCAGGAATCTCCGGTCCAAAAACAGAGACAGAATCATCTCAATACTAGTCCATGCAGCTATATATTTCCAACAATAATAGTTAGTGCTACCATCCCTCTCCCTTTCGGCAAGGCACTGTCAACTTTATCCTACTAGGATATACCAGATAATTTAATTCAATTCAACTACAAAAAAGTAGGTATGTAATACAAGCATAAGCATTACACCGGCAATGTATACCTGGACTACTCGAACTTGTTATTTGAATATCGATTAAATTAATACAATGAGTCCTTACGAGTCGGTAGAAGGTTGTGCAGCCACCGTTACCCTATCGAGTGCATCTCCTAATCTCGGTACGGTTTCATAATTTTTTATTTCCTTAGGGTTTATCCACCTGTATTCGTCGTGTTCCCAATCAATTCGGATTTGATCCGTATTTGAACTGAAAAGATATGGATGAACAATCCATGTTGTCTCTGGATCATTAGCCTGAATTGCTTCTAAGGGTTCTCCAATATTAATAAGTCTAAGATTATTGTTGTTTAATCCAGTTTCTTCTTCAATTTCCTTAAGAGCTCGCAGTAGCGGTTCTTCGTGCTCAATATATCCACTTATGCCAGCCCATTTAGTCTTCATAGTCTTTACCTTCTGGCTGCGTTTGAGGATTAGGATTTTCTTTTCGTGTTCTAAAAAAACTGTTATGACATTCACTCTATTTTTTGGCTCACTTTTAGGCATATCCTTTGAGATCTTATAATCAAGCGATATTTATCTCATATTTCCCTATATTAATTACAGAATAAGTGCGATGACGATGAAATACAACTTCTAGTCCAGCATCACAATGCGAAGATTTGTGTTAGGTTCTGTTGTGAATTCCTCTATGATTTTATTGCTAGAGTTTTTCAGCTACACTAAACTTGAATATAAACGTTAAAGAGCGAACACTCTATGTTGTATACACTCTTGTTTAGTACTACGTTCTGATCGATGCGGGTCCAACTCAATAATTGACCCGAAATTCCTCAAATTCTCCAGTATAGGGTTCGTACTTTATCTGAACATCGGTAACAGTTGCCTTTGGTGGACCTGCATGACACCACTCAATAACCTGTCCTACATCTGCTTCATTGCCCTCTAAAAGCACCTCCACCCGTCCATCTCTTAGATTACATACCCAACCTGTTACGCCATGTCTGTTCGCTACAATTCGAGTGTTTTGTCGAAAATACACTCCCTGCACTTTGCCAAGTATGTAAATATGTGCCCTGATTTTCTTGTTACTATTGTCATAGTCCTTTTTTGTAAACGGGGATGGAGAAGATGACAATACCACCAACCGATCTCTTATAGTGAAATATATAGTATATAATCTCTTTCTGGAAAGAAAAAAGAGCTGTTAGGTTAGGTCTCCTCCTTCTTCTGTAAAGAGTTGTTCGTATGATCTTCCTTTTCTAACTAACTTAAATTCCCCCTTGGCAGTCTTCATGATCACAGGTGGTTTTATCTGACAGTGGAATGGCATATTGAATACGAGCGAGTACGCTCCCACATTATGGAATGAAATATACCTTCCTATATCTGCATCATTCAGGCTTGAAGATTTTGACAAGGGAAAAATGTCATACGTATCACACAGTCTGCCAGCCAAATGGATATTCTTTGTGGGTATTAGACTTGTTGTCTTCGCGTCGTGTTTAGGCAGTGAGACTATCTCTTGTGGATATCCCTGCTTTAAGAGAGCAGCATCCAACAATAAATGATAACCTGAATCTACTATCACAATTTTGTGTTCATTATATTCCTTCATATTTACTATCTTAGAAATCAAGATCGATGATTCAGCTACAAGAAATCTCCCGCTTTCTATCAATAATTGAAATACTCCATGACTGTTCGCGAGTTGGTTGAGTCTGCAGACAAGGTTTTCAGCCATTTGTGCAGGACTTGGTACTGGCTCATCGTAGAAAACTGGAGTCCCGCCACCAATATCGAATGTATTGACTCGGAAGTTCGGATACTCCTTCTTCATTTTTGTCATAAAGGCATCCATCTTGTCAAGTGCATGTATAAAACATGAGAAGTCTGTAATTTGAGATCCTAGATGAAAGTGAAAGCCCTCAAATCTAAGTAAATCATTATCCATTAAGTGTCTGATCATCTTAATTGCGCTATCAATAGTTCCACCATTGAATGGAACTCCAAATTTACCGTTTCTATACGAAGCGCGAACCCCAGCTTTAACTCCTACTTCAGGGTTCACTCGGATTATGGTTGGTAACTTGATACCCGCTCTGTCAGCAGCTTTTGCCAGATTCGTCATCCCGTTAAAGGAACTCACAACAACTTTCCTTACACCACTTTGTAACACCTCGAGATATTCTTCGAATTCCTCAGTAACGCTTGTATAAATGATGTTTTCGGGAACTGCTTTGCATCGTTTTATAAAATGGAGTTCGCCAAGAGATGTCAAATCGAATGTTATGCCATCGGTTATGAATGCCCGTAAGATTGCTGGGTTAAAGTTAGCTTTAATTGAGTAAGCGATCTTCAAAGGGCCAACGAACTTCGCGTATGCTGTATGTAATTCCTTGACTTTTGCGTGCAGTGTATTTTCATCAATTAAATAAAGAGGAGTGCCGTACTGTGCAACTAAATTGCTGATGTCATTTGGTTTTACAAAGTGGTTTAACACTGGTGCCGTTAGATTGGAATTTTCCACCAGTTGAATCTGAAAATTTTCCACCAATTCCTTTTTGTTATTTTGTTAAGCTTATAACTTAAAAACATTGCCCCAACTAAATTACTCTTTGTAATTACAAAAATTAGTATTCATGATCCTATACACACATTCACATTTTTAATGTCTAGCATGTGACCCGTAGTTAATACTATGTATTGATGATCTTTTATTTTCATTACATACTTTTTATTTGATTGTAACACCTGTCAGAACTTCAAAATGAACGTTGAATACGTTTACCTGACCTTTTTTTGGGAAGAACAGAGGAAAACGTCTTCAACTTCCTATAATCTTAAAAATTCTACAATTAGAGACATTCAACGATAGGTAACTCACAGAAATCTCGAAAAAGCGAATGTAAGTATATCCTATACAATTCATTATTGCATTATTGAATCTAGTTTTTTAATCAACTTGAATCTGCGAGAGGGTCATTTAGAATAAATAGTCGGAGAGAAATCAGAGGGGAGAAGAGAAAGAAGATAATGCTAAGAGATTGGTATAACGAAACATATGATCATACGATGGGTTCAGATGATTAGATGATCTGATGATTTGAAATAACGTGTGGTTAGCCAGGTCCCAATCAGGTCATGGATGTAAAACTTTCGAGTTTGTTTGGCATTCGCTTACACAGTAGTTTATTTGTATGCAACAATTATCTAAATTTACTGTTCTGGGTTATTTTGTCATAATGCTATGTCAATGTCTTGTGCTCTACTGTAAACTCACTATGAAAAAGTGTTTTAGTGGATTAGATTTAAAATTATTAATCTCATTCAAATAAGTATTCATAAAATTATGGATAGATTCGCAGTTAATCCATAAATTCATGGAGAGTAAACTGTTCTTTCTTTCTTTCTCTAAAGAGAAGTTTTAATTCTGTCATGAGAGACTCAACTCTGCCGCGCAAATATTCATTAACCTTGAACTGAGTACACATATTTATTGCAATATTGGCGTATTTTTCAACCGAACCTCTAGTGACTGTTTGCAAAAGTTCATGCTCGCACTCCACACACTTTCCCATAAGAGGCATTCTGCGATATTTTTCTCCGCAGTTACTACACCGAAAGGACTGTGATGAGTAGGATCGCATGTTGCCCATGATGTCTGGCAATATGTGTGTCGTCAGCACCATTGATACTACATCATCAGGATCGACGGCATTGATTAGTTTTGCAGTAGCGATCTGCATTTTCAATTTCTCATCCATAGTATTCAGCCTAGAATATGCACTGCGTTGAACGTTGGTCGTTAGCAGACCTGTTGAATGTGTAAATTCATAGCCAACAAATTGGCCTTCACTCCCAACCCTGTTCTTGACAATTTCTATCTTGTTAACAAAGTCTCCAGCCTTGGCTTGTTTTAAAGTTGCATCGTAAAATTCAAGCGGATAAACTGAAGTAACATCGATATTATGAGCCTGTCTTTGTACCTCATTTGGTAACACAATAGGCTGAATAAGTAATGGGGCATCCATAAGTCCGCCAATTTTATCCGGCAAAAAATCATATGAAAAGTTTAAGAACGCGTCAGCTAATAACATTACAGAGTCTGCGTCACCGTCGCAATCCCTGCGTTTTGCAGAGTGCCATACAGGATGGGCCAAACAGACCTGGGAATAGGTAAAACCTATAATTCTTCCTATAATGCCGACAGATGTATGTGGGGCTAATCCAACTATCAAGTGGCCTATAAGGTCTTCTACAGAGGATGAGTTATAGAATGGCTCAAGTCCGTATAATTTTACAAGTTCTTCATCAATAAAGTTGGCTACATTGAGCAAATGTTTTGCACAATCCAAAGGTAGTACTATGTCTTGCATCAGTAATTCGACCAATTGATCAGTCGACACTAGTTCTTGACCGCGGTAATCTCTTTTATAGCCCAATTCATTTAATTTTTGTATACTACTTGTATTCCAATTGAGTTTAAAGTGAGTCAGAGGCTCGTTGGTGGCATCAAACCTAACAGTTCCATCCTTGAAACTATAAAGACCAAATTTTTGTCTGAGTATTCCTTTCTCTAATAGCTCAGCAGCTTTGTGCTTGCTCATGAGAGCTTTAACCCCTTTGAAAGGTTCGCTTGCTACAATACCAAGTTTGCTTTGCGCCTCTTCAACAGCCGTTTTTAGTGAGAAGTTGACAGGCGAGTAGGTCTTGCCGTCCTTACCGCATCTATAGCACCGGTTGTTATTAACGCCATCTCTAATTTCATCTCTGCAAACTACGCATATATTGCATATGGGAGTAGGAGCATAACAATTTCGACAGTGCGTTCCAATTGAGGGCAGTTTACAATTATTACAAAATCTGTTTGCAATTTCAGCATAAAAAGATTCATCCTTTGCTGCTTTCAAAATATCGCGTGTTGTTCCGCCTTTGATACCAATAGGAAACAATACGTGAACAGGAGGCTTCATTTTACGCTCAGCAGCCTTTTCTGGACGTCCTACTCTGACTGCTATTGATGATGCAAATTTCGCTCTGATTTCAATTCCAGATGTCTTTGAAATAAACTCTAGCGGATCCTTAACCTCAAGATGGGAATCAACATCATCACCGTCCGACGATGTATGTGAAAAAGACGTTGTGTTTATCGCTGTGAAACTTGGAGTCAAAAGCTTATCTAGCGAATACAAATGATCTAGATTATCTATTTCAATAATTTTACCCTCATTTTTTAGTGAATGCATTATACCCAGTTTTTCCAAGATACCTTTTAACTTTGGATCATCATTGGTGATTTGTAAGGGCAACGTGCAAGAAATATTGTTCTGAGTTAGTCTAGTATTCTTTTGGTACTGATAATATTTTTCTCTCAGTAATAAAACCTCTTCCATGCTGACACAGTCCCAATAGAACAGATATTTTGGATGAAGTGGAATGTTAAACCTTCTGCTGATATCAAATGCCTCTTCAACACTGGGTGTAGATGAGAAAGGTTCTTTCGATAATTGGATAAGTCTATCACTTATTTCTCTAGATTGTAATGAGGTTGAGGTCTGCAGTGTCTGCAATTTTGCATGTAACTGTAATGACCAAATTTCTTCCACGTAACTAGCAGGTAGCAGCTGAGCGTTATTTTCAAGAAAGTCACCATAACTTATTAGAATATCACCCATGTATAGTATTCTCTCAACCTTTGATCGGAGCTTTGCAGCCTGTTCCACTGTTGATACCTGTATGACATCGCCATTATCAAGCCTAACAATTGGTGGTTCGATGGTATCTACTAGCGCTATGCTCGATGCCTTTCCTGGTACATCTATTTTGATTTGTGTACCTACAACAATGGCATAATTTAATAAAATAGGTACGACAGGGTGGATTCCGATAGTTGCTAAACCGGTATTGTAGCATCGGCCGTACCTTAACCGGAAACCGCCGATTTTCTTACTCATTGAAAGCACTGGCCTACCGGTTATTACTTCAGACATTCTATGATTAGCGGCATCATCATTGCCTGTTTGGATAGCTCCTTGCAATTTCTTTAGCCAATTCCAACCGTTCAGGTTTAGTGTTTCAACAATTTTGAGTAACTTTCTGCTGCGACCGATCAGACCGTCATTCATTACCCTCAGCGCACCGCCTCGTACCCTGTCGGTTTGAATTCTCCTCATGCCCCTATGACCTGAAACCTCTACCTGATCAGTATCTATCCCATCGAGCTCCACAGGTAAGTTGGTTATGCATTTAACTACATCTTCATCTAAGACCTTAAACTGGAAATTTCCAACTTCCCGCTCATAAATTCTGAGTTCTTCTATAAATCTTCCTGTCTCGTCATCGTATGAATTTGCAACATATTTTTCTAAACTAGTAATTTTTCTTACATGATCTGCTATTAGCATTGTAAATGCGGCCTCAGTTCCTCCTGCGGACCTTATGGGACCTGCAAAGGAGATGGAGAGGTATTGGCTACCATCTTTGTTATTCTTTATTTGCACATCCGCAATTCCTTGTAAGGGAGCAATTGTCATACCCTCAGTAACTATAGCTAGACTAACACGCACTGCATTGTCCAGTCGCGTACGTAAGTCACCATTGCCATGTTCTGCCAAAGCTATCTCTTCAGCAATTGTGAATGCTGCTTTTTCTTTGGTTGACCCTGAAAGCAAAACACGCAATCGATTTGCAATATCGATATTATGCATTTTTGCAACTCTATCAGCTAAATCGTAGGCTATTTTTGGCTCAACTCCCTCTGAAACATCCAATCCCAGCGTGCGTGCCTTCGTGGCAAGTTCAAAAGTCTTTTGTACATTTTTCAAAATACTTTGTTGGTAATCCAAATAATAAGTTGGTATATGTACGTCTTTTAGACGGAGCTCCGCGTCGTCGATGATTGTCATATGATGTTTTGTAGTCATCTTCTTATCAGCTTGATAATCGTAGAGAGTTTATCTTCCCAGCTTCCATCTTGTTCGATCATAGTACTGATTACAATAATATCTGCACCAGCCTTAGCTATGTCCTTTGCTGTTTCAGGAGCACGGATTCCACCTCCAATTATAAGTATCCCTTCGTAGTGTTTCCTTACTGCAGATACCATTTCGGGCGATATGCTTTGCGTAGCGCCAGACCCCGCTTCGAGGTATAAAAATCTCATGCCTAAATACTGAGCTGCCAGCGAATACATGACAGCAATTCTAGGTTTGTTGAAAGGAATTCCGCGCGCCCGTCCTATGAACCAAGCAGTAGTACCCTCCCCGATAATAAGATAACCAGTTGGCAACGGTTCGATGTTATATTTTTTTACTGAAAGCGCTCCTAACGCTTGAGCTTCTGTAATGAAATACGGATCTTCTGAGTTAAGTAAGGTGCTGAATAAAATTGCATCAGCTCTAGGCGATACTCCAGTAACATTGCCAGGAAACAATATCACAGGTATTTTAATTTGTAGTTTGATACTCGAAACCATTTCTGTCAGTTCGAGTTGATCAATAGCAGAAGATCCGCCTACTAAAACAGCTGAAGCTCCCATTCCCTCCACCTTTTTTGCAACTGAAGCTGCGCCTGTGGAATTTTCAGAATCTATAAGCGGAAAACATAACGTGCCATACTTTTTGATCTCACTCTGAATATAATCCTCGATATTGCGTGCCACACCATTTGTGAATGCTTTGTGGTTGTATATCAATATGTATGAGTCAGATCTAGTTAGTCGGATTTCCGAAAATTTCTCGTAAATCAGTAATTTAGTATTAGCTCACCCCGGCCTCGAAGGACTACGCAGTTCAAATTCTTAGAGATTGCGTAAAGGCTTGACTGTCTCATTGCTTACAATGTTAACAATATCGAGCTCACGGAAAAGAAATCTGGAAAGTTTATTTTCCGAAAGATCTCGGAATAGCTTGTATCGAACTCAATATTTTATACATCCAGAGAAAGATTTATGTTTGTATGAGGCGGAGTTGTCCCGATGGAGTATTTCGGAGACGAAGTCTGTGCTTTCAACCCCATCTATGGTCAGGGCGCGAAAGTCAGTGCCCTGGACGCCATGCCCTTCCGATAGCGTCCATCAGGAGCTGACTTTGGGCAGCACCAGCATCAGCTTGCCAGGATTATAGCCCACGCCTGGTTAATTGTCACCAACGAAGATTTGTGTTGTCTTCTACTGCCTACAACAGAACACGACTAACCTTAAATCACAAGTAAACAATCATCAACA
>JASHSN010000556.1 GCA_030038695.1 Nitrososphaeraceae archaeon | reverse complement strand
AAAACCCACATATGCTTTATTGATATCTGTCGCATTGTGCTACGGTATGACAAATATGGTCCATCTTCTCTAATACATCAAATGAGAAGGCTTTGGATCTCTAATTCGAAATCGTCCAGACATGATGTATTCGAAAAGTATGTTACAAGCAAGGACAGGGAATTGTGTGTTTCTGAGCTAGAAGTTGTGTATGAAGGCTGTGAAAGCTGTGAAGGCTTCTAGCAATGAGTATGCCCCTCTTTTTGCTTATTATTTATTAAATTACGATCTATTTCTCTTCGTGAATTAGTGCTTTACTGTTCACCAAATTGGTAGACCTCCTCTATAGAGGCTTCACCGCCTTCACACCCTTCACATATCAATCTCATGTCAATAATGTAATCCATAGCTGTATTCTTTTGTCTATCTGCGGATTGGTAGAATCTCCAATACTGTGGAGATGATAAGCATCATTTCCCATACCAAATTTACCCGTTCCAAAATGTCTAAATCGCGTAGTTCAAATTAATGCACTAAATGATAACTTCTATGGTATGCATCACTATCAAGACAATCCACACCACGTATGTGCAAACTATCCTACGAGGTTTATCGCGTTACCTCCTCCGCGTAGCGATGATATGATGGTTAAAGGCGAATAAATAAAGTGAGCAACCCGAAAGTAATTTCAAAGTATATCAAGAACTTTCCATTTGCAAGGCTTAGAGAAAGGCAGGGGAATGTTTTAAGTGAAATAGATTCTGCATTTGCTTCAGGATATAGATGCATAATCCTAGAAGCGCCAACAGGATTTGGTAAGAGTCCTGTTGCAATATCTGCCGCACTAACACTTGGCACAAGTTACATATGTACTTCAACGAAAGACTTGCAGACCCAATATGCAAGAGACTTTCCATTTGCACGAGTAGCTAAGGGCAAGAATAATTTTCGTTGCGAGGTCAAGGACGACTTTGTCAGAAATCATACTTACAAGTGTAATCCATGCGGTTCGAGAATGTCTTCCTGTTCTCATACGACGGTTGAGTATGGTCCATGTATGTCCGACGACAACTTTGGTTGTAATTACAAGACCTTATTTAAAGACTATGCAACAATCAACAAAGGTACAAAGGATGAAAGAGTTATTCTTGCTGAAGGACGTTATAGAAATAGTTACTTCGAGTGGTCTCATCTAAATAATCTGAAAGAGGATGTAATAAGAGACTGGAGACCTTGTGAATATTTCCACCAACTGAATATTGCATTAGCTGCAAGCCACAGTATTTTGAACTATTCGATGTTCTTTGCGATTATGAACAAGAAACTTCATTCGCGGGAATTGTTAGTACTAGATGAAGCGCATATGTTAGAAACAGAGGTTGTAAGATTCAGAGGCATTTCTATCTCTCGGAGGAAATGGCGAAAGTATATTCCTGATTTGAGAATGGACGACCATAGCTATGATTTAAAGGGTTGGCTTGACTTTCTCGATCGCCTTAGGGAGATGATGCTAGACGTCAGGATTCTAAGGGGGAATGAAGAGCTTTTGATAGAACTAGAGCGAGATGTAGAGAAATTAGAATCCGTCATTGAGGCCATCTCAGTAAATCCTAACAATTGGATTGTTTCAGACATACAGAAAGAGGACCGTGAAGGGGTAACTAAGGTTGAATTGAAACCGATTGACGTTTCCCCGTACTGTGCTGATGTATTCAGAAAATGTAAGCAGACTTTAATGATGAGTGCAACAATTCTAGATGCCAAGGCATTTTGTTCAAGTATAGGCCTCAAGTATGAGGATGTAAAAGTTATACGTGTTGATTCGGACTTTCCAGTGAAGAATAGACCGATTCATGCACTAGGTGTAGCCTATCTAAACTACAATAATCTTCAAAAAGTGGAGGTCAAGACAACTATTGCTCATACTATTGATAAGATAATGACGGCTCACAAAGACCACAAGGGTATAATACATACGACTTCATATGAGCAACTGAACTTTATCAAGCAGAACATTTCAAAGTTTAACCAACGTCGGCTATTGGAGACGAATCCGGATGTGGAACGCGATGAGATTATAGATGAGCATTTCAAATCTAGTAAGCCAACTGTTCTTATCTCGCCATCGCTGCATTTGGGACTGGATCTGAAAGATGATTTATCAAGGTTTCAGATTATAACCAAAGTCCCTTATCCGAGCCTTGGTGACCGGTGGATAGACGAGAAGAGGAAACACTCCGAACAATGGTATTCATGGCAAACTGGATTGAGGTTAGTGCAAGCTTATGGCAGGTCTGTGAGGTGTAAGGATGACTGGGCGACAACATATGTATTAGATGCCAACTTAGAATATTTCATCAGTCGAAACAAGACTATAATGCCACAGTGGTTCATAGATGCCATTTCAACAAAACAATCGCTTGCGCAGTAAAGTACGGTTCATTGTTATCTACAACTGGGTGAAAATGAGCACTTCAATTTCGGTTCCTTATGATAGCCAAACAACAACGGGGCTGATCATTAGATCTCTCGTGTGACATTTCTTACTATCACATTTCCAACATTTCTAATCCTACTATCTTTTCTTAGGTCTTAGCATCTTTTTTCTTGATGAAATAGTAGCTGTAGTAAAATTTCTCTTTGCCATATTTTTCTGAATCTTGGACATCTGAGATCGTAGCTGCTCTATCTGGCCTACCCCAGTTGGTGGTAGCATTCCTTACTCGTGATATTCGTATTTTCTATTCCCTTGAGAATCAGGATACCAATCTCCATATAGTTTTGGTGCGACAAGCGTATATTTTTTCAGCCGCTGACCAGACCATGACTCACGTCAAATACACGTCAAATATCCGTCAGAAGAAATATTGTCATTTGAACAAGAGCCTAAATGAGCACGATTTAGGGCTTCCAAGGGGAGTTATCCGAAACAAACTCGAAAAACTCCAGATAATCCCTCATTTCTTCCTCACTTCTACCATCTCCATACTTTGATACCCAGCACTCCTACCCATCTCCATACTTTGCCAACGTCTTAATAATTTCAGCGATCTCACCTGGTCCATCATGTTTCTTAACAATCAATTTGGACAGACTCATCCGATCTCAGATGTCTCCCTGCTGTTCCCAGTTAATAATCCAGCTAATGCCTCAAAAACAAGATGGGTAGTCTCATATCGATAGATGTGTAAGTTATGGCAAAGAAACTCCTGAGTTTAGTTGACTTATTACATAAACGACTTGCGCAGGTGTTATCCTCTCTATGATCGATTTTTTTGTATAGTGGAACATTGTATTTATGAGTGAAGATATCATTTCTGCATCATAAAAAGCTTTTAGTGCTACAATATAAGACTGATTTAGAACGCGGCTTTTTTACCTCCAAACCTATTTCGATTTCTTCTTAACCTTCCCTTTAGAACCCTTCAATTTTGTCATGATGTAGTATGATGATTTCTCAGCTATAAGTGTTTGAAGAATCTATTTAGTTAAACTCGTGTGAGTCATTAGGGCAACGGAAAAAGATTGGGAAAGAGATCCTAACGCACCCGGTTGGTAAGACATATCACCGTTCGTAAATGAATATTCCAGGACTAGAAAATTTTCGAAATATTGTTATTTAGAAAACAGATCATCTAAGGATGTTTTCGCTTTCTTGTTCTTCAAGTCATAGTGGTCTAACTCTGACAGACCAGCCTTCAGTAACGCTCCTACTAGTTGCACGTCTTGATAACTGCTGTCATCAAATTGAAATTCGACATAACCATCTTTATGATAAGTGTCGACGGATGGCGATGATGACGAAAACAACGGTTTATACTCGTAATAATCAGAGGATGCTACTGCCCATCGAACATAACCTTCACGTGAGTCAATTTGTGCGAATGGAATTGAGAAAAGTCTAATGCTATCTAGAAATGCCATACATTCGCTACATGCTTTTTCCTTTACTTCCTTATCTCCTAATTTGCGTTTTACATTTATCACATCACCCTTGCGTCCTTCATCACATCTATAACACAAGAAATCATGTGGTCCGATAAACCACGGTGGATATCTATACTCATAAACTCGCCAGTTAGTGGACCCGTGTGTCCTATCATAGAAAAAACGCTTTAGTAAATATAGAGTATTAATATCGGGCATAGAAGACACGTATTAAACGGAGACATATATACACTATGAACAACTTGCAATCGAAATCTGTACTAGATGATAATACTTGGCGAACATGTATGGTTATAAACAGGATATGTTTGTGTCAGAGAATAGCTGGTACAGAGTATATTTTATCTCTGATAATAGTCCTTCATCTCTTTTAAAAATCTATACTTATCTCAGTTTCTGTATTATTAATTATTCTTTGAATAATCGTGTGAGATATGCCATTATATCTACGATAGCAACATAACCAACTATCGTTATTGAGCTAGCGATCATCGAAGCTACGAACGGTTCGTAGCCTTTATTTAGCAGCCAAAAGTGAAGATATGGTTTTACAGTATTGTACTCAATTTCAGCTA
>JASHSN010000555.1 GCA_030038695.1 Nitrososphaeraceae archaeon | reverse complement strand
GTTAGAGGAAATCAAAGAGCATTTTGTACCGACACACAATATCTCTAAATGGTGGCGATAGATTTGCTAAGCTGGGCTAGAATATTTGACGGTCAGAACCATTGAGCATTTTTTGTAAACCGGCTAATTATTCGTTGTAAATATTCATTTTCATTATCATAACGCGTTAAAAGAATATTAGAATTTGAAAAATCTTCCCCTTCATTCAAAAAATGGTCGATAGAGGGCATACACTAACTTCAGATATTACAATTATATAAGTTGTTGTTAAATATAGTATGATGCCGAGAATGAGGTATACGCGCATTATAAGGAGGGAATTGAATATTTGAAGAGAATACATGCTGTGAAGCCACCAATGATTGTGATTTCTGGCTCCTGCATAAATTTTGATAGAGAAAGACAAAAGATCATTGAATTCATTGGAGAACTTGAATGGGGAGTACATTCCAAGAGTAATTGTGAGTGCTCTTCTAATGGAAGTGCTCTTGGATGGGATTTCTTTCAACTCTATTTCGATTCGGAATTTGTGGAACGCTTGTTCGATGTCCATCCTGATATAGGAAAAGAAGAGGGCAACATGATCGAGCAGCAATTCGTGCTTTGGATCTCAAAACAGCTCAAGAAAAGAAAACTCGAATATCATTTGAAGTTAAGTGATGTTCCGTATGAACACACCCAAGGCTTTAGATTGAATCCTGAAAATTATCGAGATGACAGTGAACTAGAAAAGCTGCGTTAAAGTTGCAGTCTAGACGGGGTCAAGCATGGATACCTTTCAGTTACTAATGCTTGTTGAAAAGGAGATTGTTATGTGCAGTCCTCCGTGCACCTCATTAAAAAGTTAGAGGGGAGTCATTTTGTCTATTAGTCTTGCATTAGTGACCTGACCACTCTTTTCCTCTATCATGAGGTCCACCGTATATTGGATACTATCCACCAAAAAAGTTACTTGGACGTCCCATGAATCCATTTCGCGTTCGGATGGAAATGGAAATACAACTCTGATTTTAAAATCTTGGATATCGGTGCCGTACAGTGCCTCGACTGTTTTTTTAGCAGATCTTTCAATGTCTACGCTTGTTTTAACCGAAGCCATAGCTACATGATATCCCTCTCCATCACTATAAAAAATTATTGGCCGTCGCCTTGAAAGGTATTTCTACAGTTCGTGATTCCGTATCGGCATGCTTGCGGCAGCGATGACGATAATAGGCATAATTGATTCAACATTTCAGTAGTGCGCATCATATGGCTTTTTTTCCATACGTGAAATAAAATGATTCTAATCAAGGTTGCCACTATCGGACAAACCCCCTTAGAAGTTAGTACTGCCGGATTTAGTGGGCCGATGGATATCTTGCTGCTAATAAATTAATATAATTGCAAAAGGGAGCTAGGACTCTGAATCATGGCTTATAGTACTGAACAAATATTCGGTCAAGGTGTGAGGCGTACTCAAGGAGAACAGTCTCGCAGATATAATTTGCTTGCTGCCAAATTGATTGCAGAACTTGTCAAGAATTTTTTAGGTCCACGAGGAATGGAAAAGATGTTCATCGATGTTTTAGGGGAAATAACCGTCACAAAGGATGGCGCGACGCTATTACGAAAAATTGATGTTGAACACCCAGCTGCCAAAATATTGATAGAAGCCTCCAATGCGGTAGATAATGAGGTAGGAGATGGTACAACTTCAGTCATAGTTTTAGCTGGAGCACTTGTTGAGAAGGCCGAAGAATTACTTGATATGGGCATCGCACCTGCTACCATTGTAGATGGGTATCTTACAGGGCTACAAATTTGTCTTGAAGGTTTGCAAGATCTAGCAAGGAAACTCAGAAATTACGACAAAGAAGTGATACTTGCACTTGCTATTACGTGTTTAAGATCAAAACTAATATCTCATATTTCCTTTGAAGAAAAGATGATTGCAAAGTTGGTTGCAGATGCCACATGTGCAGTCGCAGATTTTGCAAACAGCAGAATTGAAATCAATGATATAAAGATAGAAGAAAAAATTGGTAACACTATGGACACAATATTGGTAAATGGTGTGGTAATTGATAAAACAATAGATAACTCTGCAATGCCTCGTGCTATTGAAAAAGCAAAAGTTCTGCTCATCGATGAGGAGTTAGAAGGTAAACGAACAAGAATAGATGCCGAGATCACTATTGACTCCCCACATCAAATGCAATCGTTCCTCGACAAGGAGCAGTTGCTTACGTCATCAAAGGTCCAGACTATTATCCGCTCTGGAGCTAATGTTGTAATTTCTCAAAAAGGGATTAGTACCCTGGCACAGAATCTTTTATCTAGGGCTGGTATCGTCTCGCTCAAACGAGTAAAAGAAAATGATATACTTTGGCTAAAAAAAGCAACCAATGCCAAGGTGATCAGAGATCTCACCAGTGGGGTCATCCCCATCGAATATCTTGGACATGCTGATACGGTTTATGAAAAGTTTGTAGGAGATGATAAAATGGTATTCGTAGAGGGTTGTAAAAACCCAAAATCAGTGACTATCTTACTTAGAGCAACTTCAAAAAAATTACTTGATGAGTATCACCGCTCAGTATTAGACGTACTTTCAGTCATCAGGAATTTCATAGTTAGACCATGTATCGTTGGCGGCGGTGGATCCTCCGAAATGCTTCTAGCAAGTATAGTTAGAAAGAGAGCAAATTCTATAAGCTCACGAGAACAGGTGGTGCTTCAGAAATTTGCGGCTGCACTAGAAGAAATTCCTATAACGATTGCCAGAAACGCAGGTATGAATACTATTGATACCCTGGCTCATTTGAGGACAAAACAAAAATCCCATAATCCTTCAAACAACTCTCGTGCCCGCTGGTTTGGGATCGACGCAATAAAAAGAAAAGTCGTGGAAACTTATTCTCAGCATGTCGTAGAACCATCTCTAGTGAAGGAACAGATCATTAAATCCGCTGTCGAAGTCACTACCTTACTGATTCGTGTAGACGATGTGGTATTGGCTAAACCTGCTTTGAATATTCATACTCATGCAGACGGCACTCGGCATTCACATGCCGGAGGTAACGAAAAGCATGATCACTACTTCGACAAGTTAGGCAAGCGACAACGGCCAGCTCATCACTTCTACTAATGCTGATGAAAGAAGTGGCGTTATATACTCTCAACATCATGTGGTGCTATGTACAGCTCGTCGGGATAGGTTCATGAAGGGTTATATTCTTTTTTGGACTATTATCTAGAACAACCTCAAAGGAAATTGTTCTTAGGGTTTCTGGGACTCCAATCATAACGTTCTCGGAGAATATTATCGATCCGTTTTTTTCAATAGTATCAGTTGATTTGTGAGCACGCAGTTCGTCAACGACATACCCACAATAAAGTGCTAACGATTCGTTCGTGTTAAGTCTCAATTTCTTTGACAGTTTTTCTCGAATTATCTTTACCCAGCCAAAAAATATCTCTTCATCGGATTCATTAAGGTACTCGAAGACCCTTTTAACGGCTGGGATATCTGGCTCTCCCTTGACCTCAGCTTTAATTACAATCATTTGCTCCTTTTTGGAGCCTTCGCTCTAGGTTTGCCAAAGCTATAGGTATGTCCTGCACCTCTGTAGATCTTTGGTCGTATTGGTTTACCCTCTGTCTCGCCCTTCTTAGTTATGGCCAGTCCTGCGAGAAGTTCTGTTATCAGCCTGTTGGCTAAACCGGACGTTATTCCTCCATTGTACGAATTTTGATCACTCACGTCGTAATTTGGCGCTACTTCTACCAGATCAAAGGCAAACTTGTCTGGATCAAATGAGGTTGATAACAGGCGCATTAATCTCATCCCTTCACGTGATGTTAGTCCGTTTGGTTCCGGTTCTCCTGTTCCTGGCGCATATGCAGGGTCAAATGTATCAATATCCCAACTGATATATACTGCATCAACGTTATCGTTCGCTCTGTCAGCTGCTTCTTTTGCGATTGAGTCAATTCCTAACTCTTCTACATCTAACATAGTGAACCATTGGAAGTCTTGATCTGCCATCCATTTGTAAAGGTCTGGCCCAGGCCAGTACCCGTGGGGGCCGATTAGAGTATAGTTCTTTCCCTTTAAGCAGCCGAGTTCCATAATTCTTCTAATATGGGCCCCATGATCGTATTTGAAACCACACAGACCTTGCGGAGCACAATCAGCGTGCGTATCAATATGAATCATCCCAATATTCTTGTATTTTTTCGCAAAGGCTCTTACGTTTGCGAATGTTACTGAATGGTCACCTCCGAGAATGACTGGAAGTCCGTCAATATCAAGCACCTCTTTTACCTTATCGGTCATCCTTCGGAGTGACTCTACTACGTCCCCAGGTGATACAACTACGTCACCATAGTCTATGGTTTTGAAGACTCCAAAAGGGTCCATGCCTGTCTCAATGTTGAAGTGCTCATAAGGAGGAGAAGGAACTGTCGAGGCAGCACGAATTGCTCTTGGACCATATCTTGCACCAGGGCGTATGGTAGTACCAAAATCAAACGGTTCTCCGATGATAGCTACGTCAGGTTTAACCTTCATCAATTCTTCGTGGCTTCTAAGCCAGGGTAACTTCAAGAATGTCGGGATACCACCAAATATTGGTTCGTCATTCCCTTTGTATGATTCACCATAAAAATCCGCTCCCATGCTGTTTTATAGTTGATGACTATTTCTTAAGCATATTCATTCGATGATATGCAATTAATAGACTCGAATTTTGACATATCGTTCATCATCTAGTTGCTGGTGTTGTAGGTCTGTTTATCAAAAATTTAAATAACTAGCAGGAGACAAAAAAATCCATGGATTTATCAGTTGTGTATGGGATATTTGCCTCCATATTAGTTGCAAGTGCTATCTGTCTTTACTTTGGCACCATAGGATTGAAGGGAGACAAGAAGGAAGATGATTTGTATAAAGAAGGTGGCGAACTTCAGAAATAATCTTGATGTGCTTTGATCAATTTAGCAAGAAACCGTCTTAACACTTTAATTGCCAGCTGGATACTCTAGAATTAATGGTACTTGGTTGGCTCTCAAGGAAGAAAGACGTCAACAGCACAACAAAGCATAAAACCATTAGTAGGCAAGAAGCTTCTGATGAATATGTGAAATATGGCGAGGACATGGCGAATTCGAACCACCTCGATGAAGCAATCGAATGTTTTGACAAGGCTATAGGAATAAATCCCAAAAACGATTTTGCGTGGGGAGACAGAGGTTTGATTTTAGATAAACAAGGGAAGACAGAAGAATCTCTTGAATCTTTTTCAAAAGCACTAGACATCAATCCGAAAAACGCGATCACATGGCATAACAAAGGATTAAGCCTTATTCGGTGTAATCGACTCAAAGAAGCGATTGAATGTTTTGACAAGGCCATAGAAAATAAAGAAAATTACGCCAAGGCCTGGTACAACAAGGGCAGAGCCTTATCTATGCTCGGAGAACTTGTCTTATCACAAAGTTGCTTTGATAAAGCGAGAAAATTAGATCCATTTCTTCATACGAAATTGAAGAAAATGAAATAAATTATCAGAGCAAAATTGGATCATCGAATTGTCCGGCAAAAGAAGATAGGGATGCGGAAGCTGTGGGAGTACGTTCAAAGGTCGAGATGAATTTTGACAAATGCAGCGGACTCGCACAATAAAAATGCGACTTATTTATGCATAACATGTGACTGGGGGTCTAGCAATGAATCATCTTTTAGAATCCACATTACAAGAGACGATGGAGTATAGAAGGTCGTTTTTTCGTATGCTCTTCCCAAATTATTCGCCAGCGAATATGATGTAAAAATGCGTATCACTATCTAGATTATATTAAAAAATTAGAAAGAAGGCGAACACATCATACTTATATACTCAAGTAATAGTTTTATACATCGTGGTCGGTGTACCAGTAGGCTATCCCATAGCTGTTATGGGCTTTGTTGCTGCCACGGCTGTCGTAGGGATTTTAGCAGGTAAACTTGTAAAGAAAAGCAGCAAACGCTATATCGTAGCTGGAAAGAGTTTGCCGTTATTTTTCATAGGGACCATGCTGGTTTCCGAAGCAGTAGATGGGAATGCATCTTTAGGGAACACATCTTTAACATTTGGAGGCGGCTTTTGGGCAGGCGGAATACTTGATCTTGGATTGGCTATCTGCCTTGTCCTAACAGGAGCCTTCTTTGGTAAAATATTCAATCGGATGAACATGATTACACTGGCTGACTTTTATTTTAGGAGATATGGGAATGTCACTGAAATAATGTCAGGGACACTTATGGCCATAAGCTTCATAGTTCTAGTCGCAGGTAATCTTGGCGCGAGTGGCTACATTCTTTCTGTCGTCTTAGGAATACCACTAATCTATGCCATGTTAATTTCTACAGCAGTGGTATTATTGTACACTTATTTTGGTGGATTATTCTCTTGTGCCTATACTGATATCTTCCACATTTACCTGGCAGTGGTCGGATTCTGGCTAGGTTTTATTTACTTCATTGGGCCGTGGTCGCCTATTCCAGGTGGTCTGCACACAATAGTGGCAAATGTCCCACCAAGTTTCATGGATATGTCTGGATTATTGGCCGTCACTAACCCTGCCAGCGGTGCACTTGCTAATTGGGCAGGAATCATTTCTTTGGGAATAGGCGATATCGTTGCACTCGACTTCATGGAGAGGGTATTTGCAGCGGACGGGGGACGAACTGCTCAAAAGGGTTGCTATATGGGAGCAGGCCTGACTCTGCTTATGATGATTCCAGTCACGATGATTGGCATTATTGGTCATACAGTGGAACCGAAGATCAGTGATCCGTATACCCTCTTTCCAATAGTCGCAATAAACCACACGCCTATGATAATAGGTATTATGATGCTTGTAAGCGTAGTAAGTTGCGGCATGTCCACTGCAAACGGCGGTACCCTTGCTATCGCTAGTGTCCTGTCTAGAAATATGCTGCAGCGGAATATTATTAAGCATATTCTTAAACGACCCGGTCTGACCGACAGACAGCTGTTGATAGCAACAAGGCTCCTGATTATACCCGTGTTTTTCACAGCTTTTGCGCTTGGAGCGATAATTCCAAGACCTGGTACATACTTGATACTGGCATTTGACATCGTCTTGGCAGGTTGTCTAGTGCCTTTGGTTTTAGGAACATACTGGAAAAAATCTACTGCTGCAGCAGCAGTAGCCTCGATTGTTGTTGGATCTACTCTGAGGATGATCTTATATTTCCTAATAACAATTGCGCCTTCTAGCAGTCCATACGCCAATTATGCAGGTTTAGATACGATGATCCCGCCAGTAGTTTCCCTGGCCGTGTTTGTAGGCGTAAGTTTGGCGACACAAAAACGTACTCCTCCAAGACATGACGTGATCCATCTCATTCCAAGTGATATGGATTCTGTTACCGGAGCTGACGTATCTGAGTGGGTTAACCCAATCGACGTAAGGTTAGTCAAAAAAAGGTGACACGTATGAGTACGGTAAGTAACTTGTGTGATGGCTTCAATAAATCCATCACTTGACAACAACAAATTCAGTAAAAGAATTTGATATCAACGGATTGCAAATACGGAGCAATGTGCATGGTGAATAACATCGTTGGCAACACTTCCGAGAAATATCTCTTCTATAGCATTCATACCCATAGTACCGATTACTATGACATGCATATTGTTTTTCCTAGCATAATCAATTATTGCCTTCCCAACGCTATCAGATTCCTCGACAACTTCTTTCTTTATACTAATACTTTCTTTCTTTGCCTGAAGATCAACTTCGTTTAGTAATTCTTCAGCAGGTCCTATTGCCCTTTCCTCTCTTTCCAGCTCCTTTTCTTTAACTCTACCCCCGGGTACGCCGCGCCCTGGATCAATAACATGTATGGCTGTTATTTCAGCTCCCCATGCCTTTCCTAAGGATATTGCGTACGCAAT
>JASHSN010000554.1 GCA_030038695.1 Nitrososphaeraceae archaeon | reverse complement strand
TAAGAGAAAGCTAATCAAGAACGGCTTGAAGGATAGATAGAATACCAACTTACAGAGAAGAATTTTCATGGATGCTTCTACTTTCTGTGTACTAAACCTTTTTGAAAATAGATCTTCACCTAATACTCTTTTGATCGAAGAAAATACTATTTCAGCTATCCATCTTCTACCTGCGTCTTTGATCTGTTTCCATTTCTCATACCCAAGTTTTTTATCTATATATTTTGGAAAAAGCTTTCAATATGATTGATTTTTCTATACTCAGATTAACACCTAACCCGCCACTATCACAACTACTGCAAAGGATTAACGGAATGACCTATGACGGTTTTTCCTTTTGATAGAAGGCAGCATGCACACCGCTCCCGGAAACAGCTCTTTGCTTCTTCATGCTTGCATATTGAACATATACAAACTTGTGTAGAATCAATCTTCTTCTGTTGTTTTGATTTAGCATCGACATACAACCACAGTGCAACGAGTGGTACGCCAATTATGAAAAAGACGATAATGGTTCGTATCGGAATTCGAAGTACGAATAAGGAAACCCCAAAGCACAGTGTGCCGATGCCAAGCATTGAAATCCATCTTGTAGTGGTATCCATTTTATCACCTGTTGTATATATCCTCCTCATCCTTAAGGACTTTGTCTAATTGGTTTTTCTTCTTTTTACGAAGTTCCCTGACTTTCCGTAGAATCTCGCTTAATTCATCCTCTGGGATTTTTGAGATCCTAGCATCGCACTGTATACCCTTGGCCTGCAAAACTTCCTCAGTGAATCGGATAACTTCCACTTTATGCTCTTCCTCCTCCTTGGTTAGCATATTGTGACTCTTGAATCTGAAAAAGGCAAAATCACTCATAGATGAATATGCATATTACGAACCACTTGCTATTTACTTTATAGTTTACCTGATATATCAATGTGGTGACATGTACTGTGTGTGTTTTCATAAAATTCGATATGAATTAAGGTGGCATCAACTAACTGCACCAAGATGAAAATAAACCATTGTATCTTCCCTGAAAATATTTTGTACGATACTGAGAATTTTGTTTGGGCTGACATACAAAATGACAAACGAAAAGCAATCATAGGGATCACTAGCATCCTGGGACATATTAGTGGCAAACTGTCCGTTATCAAGTTAAATCCTGTCGGTTCATATATAAAGAGAGGGAAAAGCTGCGGGACAGTTGAAAGTCCAAAATATTTTGGTGTGGTAAGAGCTCCGATAAGCGGTACAATCATCGAAACTAACAAGGCTATAATTAATCAACCGAAGCTTGCAAACGATCTACCATATACAGAAGGTTGGTTTGCGAAATTGGAGATTTCAAACATCGAGGAGGAACTTAAAAACTTGCAAACTATAGATAGTTGTTACGAGAAGATGCTTGCTCTCATTCAAAATCATCATATTGTTTGCTTTAGCGCATTTCCTGACTACGAAATGTTTCAGATAGGGGTAGAGTGTGCTGCTACTCTTGCAAAACTTGATGAACTCTTGGAAAAAATAACAATTGGTAGTGTTGTACATCTGGTGTCTGACGATATGACCGCGGATTTGGAAATGATACGATGGTCTGAACAAACCGGTCAATCACTATTAGAAACAAGAAGAGAAGGAAATCTATTCCATTTCATTGTCAGGAAGATGAAGTGAGCTACCACTGGTCATATACTCGTGGCTTCTCTCGTCATTGCATTCCTCTCTATACCGGCGAGAGTTCTTGACCTGTGACATAATTTCTTGTCCTTGCCAGCGAGTTCTAAATGGCTTGGGCACGTTCCCAGAGTTACTAATATTTTAGAAATATATCCTAAAGCACTATATGCGATGTTAAGCCAGCATATCTACCAACCATTTCCCGAAGGGTCTGCTGATACGTACGACTCTTTAATACCACTACTAGTTAGATCCAAAATTGAGATCCAAATGTGATCTAAAAATTGAACAAAAAAATTTGGAACCCGTAGTCATTAATCCTTCCAACGACCTTCGACATCAGATTAGACTACCTGTAGGCGTCAGCAGCATGTCATGGAATAAAATATACTATGAAGCTGGCCAAGATGATGGCTGCAACAATCGCTGCTGTCAAGCAGATCCCCTTCTTACTAAATTTTCTACGTTTGCCACTGTTGCTGTCATTGTGGAATGACAATACTCAGTCATTACCCTACATTTCATATAAATGGTAGCCTAGTTATCCTGCTAGGGCCTTTGCCAAATCTAGCGTGACCCTGTTTTTTTCGCCCTGCTTCATATTTTCAACGTCGGTACAAATCTGAGCAGCTGACGGTGTCAGGGTTGCACATATTCTAATGGGCCCATTCTGCACATTTTCAGGAATCGTGATAGGTATGACCAGACTATTTTTTTTAGCTATATTGATATTCGCTGCCACTACGGTATCATTGACTGATATAGTTAGAGGTCCATTTTGTGTAGCACTCCGAAGCAGAGCGATCTTGAATGGCCCGTTGCTTTCCGATTTAGATCCTGAAGCTACCTGCGTAGACAGAGTAGCCGAGTAGCTAGAGATAAATAACACCATTAATACAATCGACAATATTCGAAGTTCTTTTGAAATAAGTAACTTCATATTACGAGCGGATCCCGTAATTCACATTTAAAAAGAATGAACCAATTTATTAAACATCGTATGAAGGTTTGTTTCACCCGGTTTCGTCGCCTACCAGGCGTTCGGCCTGGATGAAGTTTCTTATTTCTAGCTTAATAAAGCTAAGCTGTTTGTCACTAAGCTTGCTAGTAACCCTGTTAAGAATTAACATCTTGGCGTATAGTCAGTAAGACCAAGCAGATTAATAATGAGCAGGAAAAGAATAAAAATTCAACTCGAAGATTCGGATGGAGGAAAATATGATTTTGCATTAGAAGGAAATATCTCAAAAAACAAGATTATCAAACTCATTGAAGTTCTAGATTTAATGGAAACTAAGAGTAATGATACCAGTTTCGAGAATCCAAAACTCAGAGAAAAGGAAAGCTTGACATCCATAGGTTCCAAGATATGGAATCTTGTAGAACAAAAGTTCCCTCATACCTCTTTTACATCGTCGGATATCCTAGAAATCTACGAGGATGATTATCAGGAGCCGATTCAGCTTAGCGTGGTTGCAACGTATCTATCCAGATATTGTGATAGAGGCAAGCTGTCGAGAAACAAGAGAGGAAAGGAATGGTTGTACAAAGTAGCTAGAAAACCAATACAGGAACAACGAGAACCAACATACGGACATCAGCCGGTGTCACATGATTTGAGTCCTACTGATATAAATTGAATTTCTAAACTAAAGCTATGAACTAGAACAAGGGATTTAAAGTATAAATTAGATTTCTGTTCGTTTTGACGATGAAGATTTTTCTGTTGGGTCTATCTTGGCGATAACTTTATTCAATAATAAACACAGATTAAAAAACAGTAATAGGAACGAAAAAAGGAGAAATCGACATTCGTAGGAGGATTCTGTCCTAGCCTCTTGCACGCTTTTTTCCTGAATTCTGAGAATCCAGGTAATCGGCGAGAGATTTTATCATCGATCCTATTTTGTATATTGAAGGCATGACATCTACATAGACGCCGTTCTCTTCCAGCGCTTTCTGAGTCGATGGGCCTATAGCTACTACTATTACACTCGTGTTTAATGATGAT
>JASHSN010000553.1 GCA_030038695.1 Nitrososphaeraceae archaeon | reverse complement strand
CTGTGCCCAATCATTTTATTGACCTAAGCTTATCTTTCGTGATGCAGTAAAAAACTTATGAAACAGTTTCTAGTTTTTGTTATATGGACATGAATGTGATAAGGAGTATTAGTAGCGGTACTGAAGGTAAAGAGGAAAATTGTACCGTAGACAAAAGCAATTATTTTGTTAATGGTGCTCTAGAGCAGGAAAAATTAACACCAAAGCAGGAAAATGACATCGAGCGTATTAACATTTCGATAAGCAGGAAAGCATACTACGCACTTGAAGCGTTCACCAAAGAATTTAACCATGGACAATCCAGTGATAAGAAACCATTAACGATCGAAGAAGCATTAGATGAGGAAATCCTCTTGTTATTTGGTGATGAATGGCGCAATAAATAACGGACGTAGCTGCTGGTGCAATATCCCATTGTCATAAAAATCGTTTCTCATTTATGGAATCCCATTCTACAATGTTCATCGCTTTCTTGGCAGTGACAATAGAAATAAGCAGATGAATATGTAGCATTCAATATCTAACGGAACTGTTTTTACAATCATGCTTGTATGTGAAAAAGGGTTCCAAGCAACCATTACATCGGTATAATACTCCGCATTTCGCACATTGGTGGTTACAGGCTTGTTCCATTGTCATCCTCTTTAATTGAAGCCTCCAGAACTACCGAAAGAAACTCTTTTTGAATGCATTATACGATAATATTTTTCTAGTTACTTATACCTGATGATACTTCTATACGTCAAAATCAGCTAGTAGATGTATGTGTAAGATTATTGTACAATCCTATACAGTGACTCTACTTGTGATAAATCAACTTTATTGTATTAGATATATGACAAGATGAAACGAATGGCCTTCTACTATACTGTCTCTTGACAAATTATTCTTTCATACTCCTGGATAGTTTGGCAGCATCAGGCATCGGTTTTTATTAGCGCCATCTATATTGTTGTGGATATTCCGATTGTGAATATAGTGTGACTAAGAACAGATTGGTATCTTCGGCGTTGTGGACTAGAAGGATTGTTTCGGCAGTTTTTTTAGTTGGAATCTTGTCAATGCATCCCAAAAACTGTACCCGCACTGTCGCTGCCGAGGTATGGGAAGTTTCCTAAAGTGTTTCAGCAGCATGTCCATCTACCTACTCTCCGATATCGAGTCACCTGTTGTTTGTGACAACCAACACGATCTCCGCTCTGGTATCCTCGTGCAGTTATTGATCCTACGTCGAGAGAAAAGTCAGACTAGAGCGGCCCGTATCCATCCTACAACTGAGAGTAATGGGGCAACTCACACTGGATGGAAAGTTTGTAGGACAAGATGATGAGAAGGTTTTTCCAGAAACGAAGGTCAGATATATGGCACACTGGCAGGTTCATATCGTTGGAGCTGTATGATGGGCAATATCACTATGTGATCGCTTTTTGCTCCAAGATCTGTGGTGTTCACATCTTTGCCAGGAAGCCTCTTACCTCGAGAAGATGTCAATATTACAAATACTCTGTTTTGCTACGAGAGATGGAAGTCGCTGAACGTTTCTAATCCCATTTTTGCAATATCTCTACCAGGCTATCATCTACCATTTGAGTCGATGGTTCCTGGCACGCGAATCAGACATGACTTGAGCGAGGAATAACGCTGTTGTTTGGAAAGCCCTAAACTCAAATATTGCCTACAACCTTACACACTTATTTGTTCAAAGGTAAGATGCATTATGGACGAATTATCAATACCAGAGCATCTGAAAAAGAAAGGGATCACATTGATGAATGGCAAACCGTATGGCATTATCATGATGAAAGGAAAGAGATTTCTTTTCGATATATTTGAAAGTTGGGGCGATACGCAAAAGTCACTTCACGAGTGCCTTGGTGACCTTGATGGTGATCGTGAAACAAGATATGATATAATGTTGCTCTTGATGCTCGAACATCAAAAAAGGGGTAAATTACGATGATGGAAATGGAGAAGGAGAAGAGGATATCAACTTATAGACATTTTATTGAGGCGATTACCAGCCTTGTACAGAAGACAATCGTTATCTCTTATCCTTCTTCATCTTGTCAACATCCAACTTGAACGTCCTGCAAGCACGTTGATAGTGGAAAGGAGAAAAAGTATTATTGTTACATCTGATACTGCCGCAAAAGCAAACAGAAATGTCGCTTCAGTAATTCATCTGGTTCATTTCTCCTATTTGAAATATAGTATACCTAAACGTTTCCTGTTTATGTGCTAAAGGTGTGAATAAAGCCTTTTTAGATGATTTGGCCAGCCAATTTCTATAACATAACGGTCCATTTAAGAAGGCTCGACAGAAACACTCAGCTCGCAATCCTAGAACAATACACGTTTCTTAAATAGTGAGTAAATACCACTTAAATAATTGTAATAGAATACCACAAGTTATGAAGACGTGCAAATCTTGTGGGCGGGTGAGGTTTTTTTCAATAAATTTTATTTTTTCCACGTCTATATGTAATGAATGTTACCTAGTTATAAAATCACAATGGAATCACAAAAACGAGGTTCATGACAGGAGTGAATAAATGCTGCGTGTATATACCATCCCATCGGCGTCATCTTACATGGTGGAGGGTAATTAATAACAGATGCATAAATATGAATCGTATGATGTTTGTGGGATACGATCAATTAGCCTTCAAACTAAGATGCAAGTTATTTGGACCTCGGTACTAAATATCAGTAGAGGTCGAGGATAAAGAGTATTAGATTGGCTAGACTCTATAATACAAAATAGAAACGCGATCATGATTGCGATCAGAATTGCAACTAGTATAAGCTTATCGGACAAACTTAGTGGCATAATCAGAGACTTTGATTTCAATACCAGACACGAGGATAGAGGATATACCAATGTCTAATATCTATATCGCATATATGTCTTAGCATACATCTCCCACAAATCTCTGGAAAGTGGAATGTTTGATAGTTCCATGGAAACCGTGTATGCAAACACTTTCATGACATTGCTCCAAAAGCATTAATAAAATCCAAGCGGTAAAAAGCAGCACAATATTGCCGAGAATCATTGTTATTTTACGCCCATTTTTTACCATCATGAACTTCCATAATGCCCTTAGATATACAAGGCCAGTGCCTGAAAATTTTGTAAACAACTTTGGAATTACGCATCAATACTATCCAAGCTCACGACCTTTTTTTATTTTCTGATACTAGGCCTTCACTGGAAAACTTGGGAGCATTGCGTAATATGCTGGAAATACCGTACGTTATTCTATCTCTATCAGCTAGGACAAAAATATTGTCATATTGGTGTGGTCTAAATAGTGCATTTATTTAGGTACTACGATCGGCTATAACCCAGGTCGCACCAAATTTCACACTTTGTTGCACATCCTCTAGAGCACCTCAGTCAAATTTTATTTTATCTAGGGTTAATTTCTAACCCTCCATTCTTGTAACATATATCTTTTGTTAGGGGATGAATTCTAACTGCATTTTTGTATAACGTAAAGAAATGATGGTACATGCTTCTCGAGATATTGTTGAGGATCGGCCTTCGCCAGCTCCTAGAATGGACTGTGCGGATGTTCGTAGTTTACGGCTTGCTATAATGATAACACATTTTTGCATATTGTCGTGAAGCTAATTGTTCACTTGCAAGGAGACGGTTTGGCAATATGCAATTCGCCGGTTCTCTTGTTAACTTCGCTTCTTCCATATCAACGCATCGTCGGGTAATTGTGTTGGTACTGCATCTGTTGCCAGAGCAGGTGCCACAGCACCAGCCTAGTAGTTTCTAAACCTAGAGCATGATATAAAGTTGGCATGACACACGTCTTCGTATTCTCGTACATCCTAGCTTTAACAGGATTAGTACGACACTAACGACGACACACCTTAAATATCAAATAGAAGAATCTCATTACATGCCTGAACAATCCACCGAGATAGAAAAAGAATTCAAAATGCCAAAGAAAAATGTAGCTATGAAGAGAGTGGAGGCGTTCATCTTGTCTGAAAAAACAAACTCTGTGTTATCCACTTTGGAAACCCTAAACTTACAAGCGACGTTCTATGGATCTAAAGGAATGGGTAAGGGGGAAAAATATATGATAAGCTATGGCATGGGAGCTGGAACTACGAAAACATCATACTCAAACAGAAGCACGGTGGTCACAATAGTAGAGGAGTCCGGTGTTGATCGTGTAGTTACCGCCATTAAGGAATCAGCAAAAACCGGCAACCTGAATGCTGGCATAATAGTTGTATCGTCAGTAGAGAATATATATACAATCTAGAATGTCAACGATGGATTAAAAGGATATTGCAACGTGCCTAGATGAAGTGTTGTTGTTCTTTTATTGTGTTCTTCTACTCGCGATTCAGACACCATCCATGAAATAGCATGATGTGAATATACGTAAGAACGTCTTGGTGTCCTCGTACAGACTTTGTCATGTA
>JASHSN010000552.1 GCA_030038695.1 Nitrososphaeraceae archaeon | reverse complement strand
GGTTCTACCATGAATTCGATAGGATCCATCAGATTCAAACTTGGTACAAAAGGAACCAAAAAATGAGCAGGTAGCATGGTTTTCAACGCGTCTTGAAAGATAGTACAATACTCAGAAGCAAAAGCTCATCTATGGCATTCATAATCCATGATCAAAGGAACAATACCTCGTTACAGGTGTTTGATATTCATGCTACTGATTAGAGATGGGAATTTTTAAGCAGAACAGAAACCGAAGTTTTGCGCCATAGTCTTCACGAGTATGCCACGATATATCCAAACACAGCCATAGTTAATATTTTAACGCGGTACTACTACACAGAATAATTCTGTTCTAGCAATTAAGAGATATTATTAATTGCTTTCATCTAGAAAAGACAGTTTTACAGATCCCAAAACTTCTGACACAGGCTTAATATGTCCATAACCATCCATTAATTTGCCCCATATTCCCTTTATTTTAGCTCTGTTCTCCGGGTCGTCTTTCAGCATTACAAGTAGATCTTCTAATAAAGCAACTATCTTAGGCTTATCCTCTTCTTCTACTTCCTTGTTTACGATATTTATTTCTGAAGACTCATCAGTCTCATTATCTGGTTGTGATAGTCCTCTAGTAATAATATCGATTCTCTTAATGATTTCATCTCTTTCCATAGATGGACTACGTCATCCTAAGGAATTATATAAAGATGGCACTATTATGTCCTCTAAATACACTTTTGTATGAACTATTGAGTCGACTTAAATTTGTTTTCTTATGTTGCACCAACGTCCTCTACTGAGATTTCTGATTAATGAAAAAGCTGATCGTTGGTGAGATGATCGTCCACATCAAATTGTAATAGCATATATTACATACATGCATACATGCATACAGGAGAATCTGTTAAATTATAGTAGCTCATATAGCATCTCATAAGAGAAACAGCGGACGATAAATTGGCATTATTATTTGATGGACTTGCACTAGCTATTCTTGTTGCAGGAATTTTGTTGGTAGTGGACACAGCTCGAATTTCAGGACTAGTTTTGGTATCTGGGGAATCAGTTTCTGCAAATACTAATACCCTAAATAGCACAACAGAGAATGTGGTCAAAGTTAAGACAGGTGGAGGAGATAGCAATAAATCATCCACTCAATTCTTCCCACAAATAGTTGAAATTAAAACCGGAGAAAGTGTAACTTGGTACAATCCTTCTAAAGTGCCTGAGCCACATACTGTTACATTCCAGATGGGTAGTTTATACCCAATACAACCTTTTTTACCTGTAGAATTGTCAAAATATGCTCAATTTCGAACGCTTTTGCCATCGACTGCTTCTAACGGACAACCGATTGTCGTGCCTGGACAAAATCACACAACTTTCATAATAGCTGCTAATGCTAGGGCATACAATCCAGTCGTCATTAATTCAAATGGCAATGTGACATTCCTCAATTGGAACGCGAAATATACTATGAATGGAAGTGAGAAGTATATTAATTCAGGCTGGTTGTTCCCAACAGGCGAGGTTCCTCCGGGCATTCAAGCTGGAAGAACCTTTACGATAACATTCGAGAAAGCAGGTTTATATGAATACAGTTGTGTTTTTCATCCATGGATGACTGGAAAAGTCGTTGTAAAATAAACCAATCAATATCTTTTTAGTTTTTAGTATTAATCTTATATCTATTCCATTGTAATCACACACCCTTCTCCTAACAATATACAGTTATACAGTGGTGGGTACTATTATAAAGTCATTATAAACCAATGACCCTAACGTGGGAATTAATCAAATATATTTCAATTTAAATTTCAGGTTAGTAGTACCGCCATTTGAAGAACTAATTTCACCGAAAGCGCTATGACCATATGCAGCTTTAACGACGTCATTTCTACTATTAACACTATTATCATGAGTACCAATAACGAACAGATCTTTTTCTCTGTCTTCTAAAACTTGTTTTAGTAGTATAGCTAATGCTACTCCGGTTAATGCTCCTACAACCACGATTGAACCAAATATTAGAGTCGTCTTGCCGTTGTTCATTTTTCGTAGACTATCTGCTAGAATAACATATTTGAAGTGCGACATAGGACTGCTAACAATGTAAGACTAAGTGTCGGTATATTCAAACTCATATATTCAGTAGCGGTTGAGTGCAAAAAAACCGACCTTGTAGTTTCAACCATTTTTTATGCTATCATAGTTAATCGGGGCGATTTCTTCCAATTTATTTTGCAACTGCAATAACCGTATACCTTTTGGCGTTATTCTGTAACAACGTCTTCCTACTTCATAGTCTATCAGGCCATTTTCCTGCACTGTTTCCAGGTATTCTTTCAGCTGACTATAGGATAGATAAGATTTGTACATTAATCTCGTCCTACTTGTTCCTTCACTTGCAGCCTCTAAAATCGTTTTAACTATTTCGCTTCTACTTCTGTATTTCATATTGTATAATATGAAAACAGATCAAGTATTTACGAGAAACCTAACATAATACTAAAGTTAATATCGATTTCTATCTCAAGATACTATGTAGTTGTTTTATCAATCGTAATTATTTCTCTACAGATTGTGTGTTTCTAAAGAGTTCATTCTGCATCAGCGAAGTAATTTTGGGTTTTTCGGTCATTTTTGCCTAACTCACCAGATGTCTATCTTTCACCGAGATGATTCTTTTGCTGAGTTGCAATCCTTTTCCCTGGTCATGATTACAAAAAGCTAAAAGATAAGGTATAAAGTATCTTCGCGTTCTAGAGTCAAGCATTACACTTGAAATTAGCCTCACGTATATTGTTGCATCTGTAAGAACCGCCTAACAATTTCCGTTTTATTCGTTTCGGCCCCTCTTCTCCCTGGTATTGTTTCCATGACTTCTTGTTATATAATACATTGCTCGAATTGTGCACGCATAACGAAGACTGATTGCCTGATAATAATTCATATTAAGACCAAAACATACTGAACTACAATCGATCTCCCAACGGAATCGCCGCGGCCCATGCTCGTACGCAGATTTTATTATATTGGAATGTTAGTTTTGCAGAAGTTATGTGCTACGCTAGTAGTAGATACGAGTCTGCATTGTGCATAGTATTTATACGAAAGTCATGTTACATTTCTAAATGCATTAAAGGATTTAGTTTCATAGTTGAGCGAATCACTCAAAAGCCGAATTGATTGCCTGTATGCTGATCGGTTATCTGACAGTAGATAGTTTCGGAAATTTGTGTAACTTAACATCTCAGACTCAAGACTCTTTGCGTAGAAATCCTTTGTATTTTCAAATTTTGGTGTAGATTGTAAAGATTCTATATTATTAATCAGCTTTTGAAATCTTGGCAAATAAGTATTTGTAATCTTGATCATCGTAATGTTATCGTATTGTTTTGATTGCCATTTTCCCATTTCGTTTTGAAAGCTTTGGGTCAGCTGGCGCGCCTGTGTAACGATGTTTTGATAGGAATCAGAAAAATTCTCTGAGATGTTGCTTTGGAAGTGTGATATGGAAAACGTCGCTATGAGTACTGCCGTTATGCCTAATCCGGAAAAAGCAATGATCTTTTTTCGTAGTTTTCGATTCATGTATATAATAACGCAATGATGAATTAGACAGTAGATAAATAGATTCCAACTGTATCCTAACCCGGCTTAATCCGGCCTTTTTCTTCTGGAACAATTCGAAACCACTACGCTGTGTAGCTGGTTTACGTGTATCAGGCAAATTATGCCTCGTAGTATGTTGATGGTAAGATACCAATCAGGACATCAACGAATTAGTCTTGCTTGATCTGCAACCGTCTGGTTGAGAATTGCGACTCTAGGGACTACTTTGTAGTGTATTCCTAATTGCGCTGCAGTTTATTCTTTAGCTTATTCATCCGTACGATAGGATTACTAAATGTGTACAAGTTAAGATATAGCACAAATGGATAACGTGAGGGATAAATGAAATACTACGATACCGGAACACTATATCAAATGTTTCTACAAACGTTCAATAGATAGTATACAGAAATAATACCAAATTAAGGGTCATCAATGTCGTTATTTGAAAATATTAACTATCTATCAAAGTACCACAATTACCTTTACATCATTGTTTCAATTGTATGTGTGTTTTGCTCCGTTTCTAGCAATGTTGTATATGCTCAACAAGAAGGACTGAATGTCAAGATTACTGATGTAGGATCATTTATGAGTGCCACGGGCATTAAAAATATTGTAGGAACAGTAGAAAATAACGATGACGTACCTATTCAGATGTTAATCGGTCTAAACATAACAAACAGCGACAACACCATATCCCACCTGATCGCAGAACCTTATGGTAAAATTATTTATCCATATCGAGAGGCCCCTTTCAAAGTTAAGCTTTCTTCCAATGTAAAGCCCATAGGCACACCGTTTGTGTACGAAGAAAGAGAAGTAAACATCCCCTATTATAATGTCATAAGACTAAACTATACTAATGTACCTATACAGAACGGGTCCGTGATAGGCTCTGTCAAGAACACCGCCTCTTTTGATGTACGCGACCTAACAATTTATGCCTCAGCTCATGATCGACGTGGAGAACAATTAGACTCCGTCAGAACCCACTTAATCCCAGTCTTAAGATCTGGCGAGAGAGTTATCTTTATTGTTTCTCCTGATCCTGCTGTCAGATCAAAGATCTCTTTCTACAGCTGTTTCGGTGTTGATTTTAGCACCACGAATATGAAGATAAAGCTAGCAGAAAATAAATACATTACATCTAATATGACCGGCCTTGCTACTATTAGTAACATTAGAACCGATCCTTCTACGGGAAGTATTCTAATAGACTTAGACAATCAATACCCTGTCCCTGGCCCATTAACATTGAAGATCCCTCAAATTTTTGGTAGTCCAACGATATTTGTTATGATGGACGGAAGCTTATACAGAAACGCTATAAACATAAAGCATGGCTGTACCTATGTGGATTTGTTCATTCCTGCTGGGCGACACCAGATAACTGTCAGTGGTATAGGATAGAGCTTTTAGTTTAAAAAAAACCAAATGTTCATTATAGAATTTC
>JASHSN010000551.1 GCA_030038695.1 Nitrososphaeraceae archaeon | reverse complement strand
GTTTGAGAACCTGTTTTGTTTACCATGTTTAGTAACAGAAAATAGAGAGCGTAGATTCATTGTAATTCCTTTCCAGGGTTTTTCATGTCTCTCTCTTCCCAATGCTTAAGCCCCGTCGCTATGAGTCGCCACCTCTTGGTCTCCGCCTTCTTCTTTATAACGGATTCCTGAATACCTTTCAGAAGATATTGACAAGGCCGAGCTGCAAGTTCTGGGTTATGCATCACCATGATTATTGTCCTTTTAACTTCACGGCACAAGCACACCTTTTTTTGTACTCGCAGCTTTTAACCGCTTTTTTGGTTCAAGCCAGGAACTCTGCATTGATATTCCGCTGTACATCTAAGTCCTGGTCAGCTGCAGCACGCACGCATACATGCGCACATGCACATACACACACGTCCTCATCCCCCCGAATAAACGGAAAATTACGAAAATAAACACAAACGGGCTCTTTTGAGCTGTGTGTGCTTGCTCGGTGACACGGCGCCATGCCATGTAAAATTTAAGGCTCAGTCATATGCATATATTGTATTAGATACATATGGGCCGATTAATGCACGACTTGTGCGGTACATTTTACTAGGAAATCCAGTGCTAAAAGACACAATATTACTATACATGGCAATACCGCAGAGATAGTCCCATACCTTGAATATCTAGTTGGCAGAAAAACGGGCCGATATCAGGCTAGCCATCCACCACCTTGGTATAATGGTCGTAAAGGAAGATATAATCAAGAATCTGAGCATGATACTACTACTGCCACTGCCACTCGCATGGGAATGAGCCTTGGATACGGCCCGGCTGCAGGCAAGAAGGAGATGATGGGCTCATACGCAAAGCAGTAGAACGCATCACTTTTTTTGCTTTTGGTATTGTTATGTAGAGATAGTGGCTGGGGGGGCAGCGCAGGAAGTGAATGGAGCGAAGGTAGAGATCATTAAGACACTACGTCCTCACTATGCCATTGCTTATTCCTTAGTGCCTCCGTCAGTGGACCTGGACATTTAGAGAGAAATTTCAGAACGAATTACAATATTTCTTTCCTGCATCAGTAAGACGGATCCTGTCTTGTGCGACGAGTTCTATATGCCATGATTGATTTTCAAACTTAGTGATAAATTGGAACACATACTCCCTAGAGTAGCAAACCAGAGAGACATTAATCGAAGCCGTATTTTCATGACGAATTCTGCTAATAACCTTTAAATCACTTTATTTTGTAAAAGGTTGTAATGGCCAGTATAGCCCCATGCTGTGAAAGCATGCGGGAAATGATAAATGACGGCACTATATTCCCGGTACCAGGTCAAGAGTATTATGGTTTGCGTATTATGGGAGATAATGATTTACCCCGCGTTTACAATAATGTAACATATTGTCCATCCTGCGGTCAGCGAATAACAGTTAATAGAGATCTTTTGGACGAAGAATCGGCCAATGCTAGGGACAGAGATCTGTGACATATAATTCGCGAACACGTCTGTCATACCACCTATAAGGCGTAGAGGAGAATGTCTGAACATCAAATTCCAAAACAGATGTTACATTCTAATAATATCGAAGGACCACTGGATACAGACTTTGTAAATTGGAGTTAAACTTCATGGGTTGGTTGATGGGTTGAGTTCATTTGGAGAATTATATTCGATGAAAAAAGAGATACAAATTAGGGTATTCATCCAATTTAGTACCTAGAAAATTAACATTCACTAAAACACACCCTACGTGTTAAGAATCACAACTTATGTATATTCTAACGGCTATTAACTGTTAGTATGGAAGAAGGAAATCCGAAAAAGAAGTATGTAACAGGAGATGATATAGAAAAGGAGACATTGAAACCAATCACCACGGCCAATTCTGAGGAAGATAAGGAATTAGAAGAATGGGAGGTAGAGTCAACAGGTGGTGGAATGGGAGCAGGGGGAGGAGATTAACTATATTATCTGTAGAACTAATATTATTCTCGTTCTATCCGGGGACACGCTTTCTACTCGCTTTTCTTTATGAAAATTCAGTATTATAAAGAATAGTCAAACGTAAACTTCCAATGCCTGTTTTAGCATTAGGGTGGTAAGGCATTAGTTTCAATGGATTTTAAATAATCAGCACCAGTCTGCTCCCAGCTAAGGATTTTAATAAATGTTATCGAGACCAACAGTATATCGCGAATCGGCTTCAGATGTGGCCCGCGCAAGTAGGCACGGCGCTTAGTCGGAAAGCGGAGTCCATCTACCTCCACAAAATCGTAGACATAATGCGCAATCGGATGGCCCCCGGCCACATCGAGGTGGTAGTCGTGTCGGCGAAAGAGAAAATCGTCGCCAAAGTAGAAGTCCTGTTCTTTGCTATGGCTGGCGATTCCGTTTGGAAACTTAACGCGCAACCCATGCCAAACTTCATCACCTTCTCGCCATGGCGAGATTTCGGTGACCTCGAAGCCTGGCATTGTCATAAAGAATGGCGTCGTGAGGTAGGTCCACATAGCGTAGCCCATAAAGTACACGCGCTCAAGCGCATCCCACGGCGTATCCAAAACGTGACCAGCGAAAGATGCTCTTGGATTGGAGCGCTCGCTGACGACGTTACCCTTGGTGGTTTCGATCGCAACTCGGTCGGGCGTGAAAGAAGCGTGTCTGTCTGGCTGGCCGAACGGGCTGATGGAACAAGTTTCCTCATTCGTCGTGACCGTCGCCTCGACCTTGCCCGACGCTTCGAGGTCTTTCATCGGCCACAAGCCCCCACCGCCGACGTACGTAGCGGTCACTTTCTCGAATTTGTTCCATCGATCAAGGCCGCCATGTGCGGCAATAACCCGTGCAAGCAGGTCGTTCATGTGTTTCTCCCATCACTCACAAAGTTGAGCGACATCGCAATCAATCCAACAAGGAAGAGGAGTTTTGCCAAAACTATTCCACTACATGAATCTACTATAAAATTAATTAAGGTTCTTGCCTAATTAGATTTGATGGAATGTCAACATGCTTAGATATCTGGCCGAGGCAAAATTAATTTCTGTTGTACGTGAATACACTTAGACAGCTGTACCATTTATTCGACAAGTTACAGAAGAATCGTATGGAAAAAGGACTAACATTAAGTCTATCCATCGCAAGGAGTGGCGATAGGTCGAGTTCGCCACAGGAGAGAGGAAAACCGAGATGACCGTCCCGCGGCTACCAACGATGAATGTCCCAGCGCCCCTGCCAAAGTTGCGCTTCGGACTATCGAATTGCGCGTAGGGCATAACAACCAACTTTGGTCCACAGCAGATTGGTGATCGCGCAACCAACCCTCTCGTGCTATTCCAGACCATCTGCAAGTGAAGTCCTACGGTATGGTCGTACATACCGGGAGATCGGGTTGCTGATCACAGGTAAGACTGATGTATTTGGGGATGGCTATTACAGCTAATATATCTACTGCCACTAGTACAATCGTGAGGGTAACCAGAGTGGGACCCTGATGACTTACAGCAGGATTAGCTACAAGATCAGCAAGATTAGCTGTGTTGTGTGTTGTTGTTGTTGAACTAACGGCCTTGTGGTTAGTATTTGCTGTATTTGCTGTATTTGCTTGATGGCTATTCGTTGTTGTTGTGGTTGAACTAACGCCTTTGTTGTCAGCGAACAACACATCAGCATTATTGTTTTTTGCCGTACTAGTAGTCTTTCCTGCTGTTTGAAAAAATGCTCCGAAGACCGAAGCTGTGTTGTGTGCTGTTGTGGTTGATCTAACGGCTTTGTGGTTAGTATTTGCTTGATTTGCTTGATTTGCTTGATTTGCTTGATGGCTATTCGTTGTTGTATGCGGAGGAACAAATGGTATTGGATTTAGTGGAAACGATGAGATTACTGCTTTGATGGTACTTCTCAAGTAAATAAATGGACTAAAGTCTGGCAGGTTAGTATTTGCTGTATTTGCTTGATTTGCTGTACCATAGCCGGAGGGCATGTGAACTCCAGTTGTTGCTGCTGTTCTTGGATTTGTTGTAGTTGCTTGAGGATTTACCTGATTTGTTTGAAAAACAGTTTGCACACCAGCGGCGCGTTCTGCTTGGACTCCTTGGACGTCGAAAAGAACATTTCCAGTAAGTAATGGAATTGCCAAAAAAACAATCACTGTTACAATACAAGGTTTATTTTGTAACAATGGTTGTACATGCTACTCGTTATATATAAAAACATCTCTGTAGCACATGTGATACACATATGCAGGCCATTGCTAGTACTGTGACACAATGCAAAACGTCGCACATGAACTCGTAAAGGCAAATGGGAGCTGAACTGTGAGTAGGACAAATATTGAAATGATCGTACGATCTTAAGCCTCCCTGTAACACTTCTCATGTAACAAGAAGTTGTCGAATGGATAATGCTGCTTGAATACACCTATATTTTGTCTAAAGTAACGAGTCGATGATATATCCGGTTGTACTACCTAGCATATTTTGAAAGTTCTTTTGAGAGACTTATCATCTTATCTACGCCTCTTCCTATCGGTACAAAGTTGTAACCAAATACTATATGATCCACTCCCATGTCTTTTATTTGTTGTATATCCCTACCAATCTCGTCAATCGTTCCTCTTAACGGAAACCTATTGCTATCATTTGTTGGGGATTGATTTTCGACATTGGGATACGTAAGCAGTATGGTTCGGAAATTCTTTGAATCCTTATTCATTTGATCTGCATCAAGTTTGTTACATTTTGCAATTTTACACGATTACGCAATAATCATCATTAAGTTGGTAGAATACGGAGTTATTTCGGTACAAGATCTGAAAAGGTAGACTATGATATCCTTGTGGCTATTGCAAATGCAATTCCTGAATTTACCAGTGTCAGTCACGTCCATAATCTATTTTCCCTCTATATACATCCAATTCCATTAGAATGCTTATCACCATAGGAATCTCCAAATCAACTTGCATTGCAACGAATTCTTCTGCAATGTTAGAAATATACAGATTCTTAACAATTTGTTTCTTTTCATCAGAAACGCTTTTGGGACTATACTTAGGGTATGGCACCCGTTCCGACATGGTTGATACTACTTTACCTCTTCGTAGATATAACGTTGGCTACAAAACCTCTGAACATCTAAAAAATAAAGAATGATCTAGTTTGGTATTTGATAAGCATAAGCACGAAAATAGGACTTCTATTATTCAGAGATAAAGGGGCGAAACTTGTACCGTTGATTGTCGAAACAAATGAGCGCAGCACGGACTATCGAAACACGACTAGATAAACTAATAAGGTCAAATTGCTATATTAATTGTATATTGTATATCTATCTAATCTCCCGATGTTAGCGGTTTTTTATATTCTGTATTTGCTATTGGTTCTGTCATGGGATTGCTATGCGGTAGAAATACAAAAGGAAAGAATGAAATAAAATGGTCTGTAAAGGCACATGCGTGCGTCATAAGGCAATGAAGCCTAGAAACCCCCTGATTAGTCGTTATTCTACAGGACAGAAACGCTGTCAGATATGCGAGACCTTCTTGATATGGGATGGATTATG
>JASHSN010000550.1 GCA_030038695.1 Nitrososphaeraceae archaeon | reverse complement strand
GCAGCCCCTCCTTGTCCTTGGTATGCGCCATTAGATCCAGGACCTGTTGCGGCCTCCTGACATCGGCCAGATGTTATGTTTCCTGCTCGCTGGATTTGCAAAGCTACAGTATTAATTTGTGTTAATCTTTGACCAATTGCATCGGTATAGGTCGAGGAAACACTCAAGGGCTGCATTGCAGAGCATCGAAGAGCTGTTCTTATGTACAGTGTTCTTGTGAAGTTAGATCCGGCAGGAACAGAAAAAAGGTGATATACTGCGTGGTTTACTATTCCTAGCGGATATGCTGTGGTCGTAACAGCCGGTCCGCTTACTGCAGTGAAATTCGTTGCAAAGGTTGCCACCAGATTGTGAATCCCAACATCCCCAAGATTACTAAAGACAACGTTGACGGGAATAAGACACGGCGGGGAGGCAGCGTTAACTACTGTTGATATTAAACATTTCAAGGATACGGGTGCTCCCGGCGAAGCAGCAGGTAAACTTACGTCCAAAAGTTCACGACCAGTCACTTTCCAGATAGCTGGTATCAGCTGATCTACATAGTCAAACTGTATTTGTCTATTAAACTCATTATAATACTCCACGTTGGGGCCTGGTCTCATCTCAGTAGATTGCGCCGTCAAATTACCGGTCTCTCTGTCGCCCTGCATTAGGCTAAGGGCGCGCAAAAATTTTTCCACTCCCTCCTTTGAACCGATACTATCTTGTATGCTTCGTTGATCAGATCTGAGAAAATGCAATGCTAATGGTCCAAGAACTGGTAACTGAACTACCGCATTTGGTAATACATTTAGCGGAAAGCAAAGTATAACTGAAATGCCTGGGCTTATTTGGCCGTAGTAATTCGACAATGCAATGTTGTAATTATTTCTATCAGTCTCTAGTGGAACTTGAGCTGCAAATCCCGAAGGTAATCTTAATGCTGCACTTATACCAGACAAACTCGCAACACCTTCGTACTGTAATATAATAGCAAGAGTTGCATATCCTTCGTCTCTGTCTACTTCTATATTAAGAGCTGAGGTAAGTTGATTCGCGGACGGGATGCCTGTGCCTGGGATACCTGAGGGGAGCGAGGAGGGGGGATACGCCGGGGAGGTATACGTACCTCCTTGGGGGCATGGGCTATCGGAAGGGAAATTAGGAGATACATCACTACTAGTCCAAAAAGATTTTATAAATCTGAATCTATCTGATCCCACAGGAACTGCGTACGGGCTCACGTCAGCATAACCTCCACTAACAAAAGTGTGATATGATTGAGGGCCTTCAGATTTCTGTTCTGATATGAACCGATGCGATAATACCGAGGGACCAGTATTTTGTGTTGCATTCGTGATATTGAGTTGTTGGGTCGGAACATTATTGTCCCTGATGTTGAGTGTTTGAGTCCTCGTGGTCATAGGGATTGTAGATGGTGATCGTGTTGCTAGTTGTTCTGTCTGTGCAAATGAGGAAGTATTAACGATGGTACTTATTATAACAAGCGTACAGAATAGAATAGCTAAAAAATTGGTAATATTACTTTTCTTCGTTTTCTTATATATTTTCAATATCTAATTGATTGTTATTAAAAGTTATATGCCTCTAGAATAATTGATTTTGATGTAAGTTTAGTCACAAGTGAGTATTCTTATTGAGGATTTCTACATCCTGTTTATCATGGCTACCTAAGTGTTGAGAGATAGATAGCTGGAATATCAACCAAGGCAGAGCTAGCACATATGACCATGGATGGGCTTGAGACATAGACATAGACATGACTTAACTTTTAAAATTTCTTTGGGATAATTAGAATATATCCCTAACTTTCCACCTTTTTGGTGCCTATACATAGTAGCTAGACGAATACCTGTACCCTCTGAAGACATCTGTATGTAATAATTTCAGATTAGAACGTTCGCTTTTTAAGCCAAGTTGGGCATTATGAACTCTAGAACCCTAGAGATTTTTGCTTTATCCTTGGAAGTCCTTTCAAAGACGGAATACCCTCGGGTTCATAGACTATAAAAATAGCGATTATAGTCTAAATAGATGGGTTCGAGTGAGGCATTTTCTACCACATCGTGATTGTGTAGAAAAATTGTTCACTCCTGATACCGAGAAAGGTGCTAATCCACAGTAAGGAAAACTTTGCTATCAACCTGAGCCATTCTCGCTTACCCGTAAAGATGGGTGGCAATAACTTTTGGTATATACGTAACAATCAGTATCATAATATCGGATCTTCGACTACTAAAGACAGCGTGAGCAATACTTTCAAACCTAGTTATGTCCCTCAACAGACACCCATAAAATTATCGCAGTATTCCACTAGTCCAATGTATTCGCCTAGGCAGACAACAGATGATCAAATCTATGGAACCAGTTTACCGATAGAAAAGGTACTAAAAGTCGGAGAAATTAGACGACTTATAAATAAATATTCTATCGCACTAATCCTGATACTAAAATTGGCTATATACAATTCCATTAACGGAGACGACACACTTCTCTATAACAAGTTGCAACAGCTTCGAGCAATTAACAGTCTAGCAAAATATTATGTTTCTTAACTGTTGATCGGTTCGCTCGAAAGTACGTATGCACTATGACGAAGGGTAGAAGATGCAACAGCCTATCATACCAGTATCTCGCACACTACTCATACCTGGCATATAGAAGCATAGGATCCTCTATGGCATTTTACTTTTTGCATTCTAACAAAGAACACAGGTAGAATATGGATAGAGAATTCAAACCGGCATTGTTGCGTATGCTATTATAGTGTATGAATATATTCTAATAATTTTAGCAGTTGCTGCAGAGCATCTGATATATGCTGAGAAAAGTAATAACAGTTGCGAGAAATATGAACCGAACGACGACAGTGATTATAGCATTATTTGCTGCAGGGTGTCTATCGACAATCGTATATGCTGTACCAGAACAACCCGTATTGGCATGTGGCGGCTTCAACGGCTGTGGCGGTGTCGGCGGCTTCAACGGATTCGGCGGCGACTAAACTGTCTACCTACCTTTTTTTAGCCCGATAGGCTATTGTGTGGTTGATAGCAGCATTTATTCGATTCATGTTCTCGTATCCATAATCTGTCTTTCCAGGAAACCATCTACGCTATTTTAGATTGTAATAGTATACTTTTCGAATGTCGACAGGTTTCTACGAAAATTATTATGGACATGATTCCCATGATTTCAGTTGGTATGTCTTACAGGTGGGATTAAAGAAAGTTATGGACGTGGTGTACGCATTGTCGGGGGATGGAGAATTGTGAACTAGCTAAATACCATATGAATCCAGATGTAATTATACAATGGGCTGTTCATTCTTGCTTTAACGGCAACAACACATTTCTGGATGACAAGTTAGAACAGCTTCGATTCATTAGCAAAAAATTAGGTCTAATTGTTGTTATCTTAGTAGCAGCAAAACAGCGGCGGAGACCAGAGTAGTGCGTCTATCACTTCGGTTAACTACGGTACCATAGTTAGGATCGATAAAACATATCTGCATCGATAAAAGTACTATTTTCATTACATAGTCCTGGAAAACACGGATACGGTTCAAGATGTGTTCACGAATGTAGTATCCTTTTACTCGATATTTTAAATGAGTTTTTCATGACTTCAGCTATTGGCAAGTACTTCGAAAATTTTTCGATAGCGGCAGCATAATCTACAAAGTACCCTTTGTTTCCATTTATCACTGTACCAAATTCCACCAGTTTTCTCATTCCATATGTTGGATGTTTGTAAGTCCAAACAATTTCATAGGCCGGAAATCCCGCAAGAGTATTATTATTCGAAGCTGATGCTTCAATCAGCTTAAAATCAGGAAAGGCCGACGAATTTTCCTTTGCTTGCAATGATTTGTGTAGATATTGTTCTAAAGTAAAAGAAAACTGATTAAATTCCTTTGATAAATTAGTATTGACCCCTGTGTAGAAGAATGGAAGTCCTTCTGTTGAGTTAGGTAGATAGAAAGAACCAATAACTTGCGGATGAGCATAGCTAGATGTGGTTGGTAGGGAGTAATTATAATTAATCCTGATAATCCAATCATATGGATATTGGATTTCAAGTCCGTATGGTTCATTTTCGTATTCTAGAAATGGTTTTTTAGAAAATGCATTACTAGCAGTACCTGTCAAAACGTTCGTACTATATGAAGTACTAACGGATGGGCCTAGCTGTTCCTCTAATGCATTAAGGTACAAGATTGAATCATTCTTGGCTTCGGCATTTGTATTATTCTCTGATATTAATCCAATCGTGTGTACTATGAGTAGCAATAACGTTTGAATATTAGAGATAGTTGTGTTAGACCTATTAGCTGACATTAATAACTGATGATGAGCTGCTAGTAAATTCGAAATGGCGTTATTTATAGAATTATTTTCATACGATTGAATCGCTTTATCAATGGATATTTTTATCAAAACCGGAGTATGATTATATGGTCTGTCTGTTTGTGAGAATACG
>JASHSN010000549.1 GCA_030038695.1 Nitrososphaeraceae archaeon | reverse complement strand
CCTCGCTATCAAAAAGAGCTTCCGCAAGACATCTTTGAGACTTGGCATAGAGCCAGAGATATAATTTACTGTGATAAGACCGATAGCAGTATCTGTCTATCAAAGATTATATCGAGATACTTGATGCTCCTAAAAGAAATGCACGAGTTGCTAACCACAATGATGACTACTAAATTAAACAACAATACCTGCATTTCAGAGAATCACGATAAACAAGAACAGGAACTAAAAACAAGGTTTGATAAAATGGAAATAGAGTATAACAAGCTTGTAAGCTTTAGAGGGGCGGTAATAAGGAAAATTATACGCATAGAAAGACAAGAAAAAACACCTTTTTTATTCGAAGATGCAGACTTTTCAGTTACTACTATAAAGAACTTAATAAGACAGGGCGAAGAGGATATGGAAAAGGCTTTGGAAAATACATAAAACTATAATATAGAATAGACAGAAAAAGAATGTCACAAAAGTTTCTGTAAGTCGTCATCATATAATATTTGATCATGAGAATCTGCCGATACTAACACGACAAGAAGCATAAAAGTGATATTGTAATGGCCAAGAGCATCAGGCCACTTCAACCAGGGCTACACTCAAGGCAAAAATGATAGGTTTGCAATGATTATATAATCACGCATGATAGCATCAACACAATTTGGATTGGGATTACTTTGTCAATAGTTTCGTTGCCACCAGCGTAGTGCAGTACTATGTTTGAATACACGAGTGTTGCTCGTGGGTTCGAATCCCATTTCCTCCAGTTTGTTCATTGATTCATAAACCGATTACGAAATGTAAAACCGATGCGGATAAACCAGAATGATATATCGGATTGGATGTCTCATTAGAAAACAATATTCCTTCCAAGTTATTTACTATTCTGGCGATGCTTATAGACAAAAAACTTACTGGAGGCTGATAGCAGCTGAGAGACTTATCGATAATCATTATCAATAATTGTAATCATTCGGTAGCGTGAGGCTATAAGATGATTCATCGTAGCAATGCCGATTATAAGATAAGAAAATATCCCTCTAGTGCACCCATAAGAAAAAATCAGGATTAGGTATAGTACTATGGCCACTCTGACGAACTCTACAATCCTATTTGTAGCGCAATTTCGTGCGTAAAATCGCTAGTGATATCATTAATTGGCAAAGCCGTGATGGCGTCTGGCCCAGATTTATATCGCGCCGGGCACGACGTTCGCTCCATCGGGAAGAAGGTGAAGCCCACTAGAAGACTTTGTGTTATTTGACAGGGAAAGACTCCTGTACAGTAATAAATTATACTAATAATGGGGATATTATTAGGAATAAGATATTTTTCTCTTAGGTCATACCATATACCGGATCTATCTTTTTTTCCAGCCCTTTCTCTGACAGCATCCATTTTTCTTGGAGTCGTCCCACTTATGACGATGCGGACTTAAGATGATCAGTGCAATTTATCTACAGATAGTGCGTTTACTCAAATAGAACAGAAAGTGACGTTGTACATATCATCATAGACGAATTGCTTCTAGAAAAGCGTGAAAAGTAGGGTACACATACACCTTTTTGACTCGATTTCTGCAAATCGATGCCGTTTTCTCTCATCCGCTTATTCTTCGCTCAGAAGGCATTGTCACATATATACTTTGCTCAGCATTCAATGATAATACGCGTAAGAAGGACACACGTACACCCTTTTTTCAAAAAATGAGCTCATTTCTGCGCTGTTTTCCCTTTCTTTTGAAAGAGATACCCCCTAGGGGTGTGTGTAGATAGTTGGATTTCATGCATCAGCGGAGAACACCTCAATGGTAATGTATGTGTCGTTTTTACCTAGGCGACAATAGGAGTCTATGAATATAGCCATCGGATTTGTTAGCCATTTGCTAAAATGCCTAGTCGGAGAGGTCATGACTCGGGCGGTATAGTCGCATACATCTTTAATATGCCATGATTAAGTCTATTTTTTATTTTCTACCGATTGTCATGTTCATCTCCGGAGACGTGATTTTACGTCTTCTCTATCTATTCGCTTGCTTCCTTAGCTGAATCGATGCCCACAAACATTTCTACCAAAAACGTAATCAAAGCAACTCTAAATGCCAACCAAACCGCTATCAAAGCATCTCTTAGAGGCTATCCGAAAGCTTTAGCTAAGGTGACTATCTATAATAATTTAAGAACTGAATCAGATAATGTGGGCATTATATTGGTATGATCTGTCTGATAAACCGTCTAATCAAGTCGCACTCGTAAGGTGATGTACTAGACAAAACGTCTATAACACCTAAAACGGGCGGTCAAACACTCTTTATGTCTTAAGGCATCTACTAACCGATATTTGCCAGTAGATTTCTGGGCATCTAAATAAATTACGTTGATCAATAAAGATAAAGAAATATTGGTTACTTAAAATATGATCGGTGCTAAATAAATAAAATAAATGATAGTTAACGAGCTAAGACTGTTAATTTCTGCCACTTATCGTTCAATACTGAAATACGACTCTGTTTAGACGTGCTTTTTGTTCTCACACCTTCATACGCAAT
>JASHSN010000548.1 GCA_030038695.1 Nitrososphaeraceae archaeon | reverse complement strand
AATTATCAAAAGATAATATCCAACTAAAGATAAAAGATAGACACTAATAAGTCGATATTTCTCTATAACGTGTTCTATGACTCTTTCGATGCCCAAAATTGGATCTTGGAGATTAGACGACCTTGTTAAGGATCCAGCTGCAAGAGAATTTCAGGAATTTCTCGAATCCATTGTGAATAAGGTAGAGCAACTTGAAAGGAAGCGAGGAGAACTCGATAATGATGTTTCATTCGTAGAATTCGAGAATTTTCTTCATTCAATAGAAGAAATATCAGAGAAAGTCAACATAGCTAGCGGTTATGCCCATTTGAGCTATGCAGCAGATACGTCTTCAAATGAACGGGCTGCACTTGTAACAAAAATGGGAACCTTCGCTTCCAATATCACCAATAAACTTCTCTTCTTCGACTTATGGTTCAAAAAAGAACTCGATGAAAAAAATGCACTACGTCTGATAGAATCAGTATCACCCGTATACCGAGAACACCTTCAACATCTACGGCTTCTTGCAAAGTATACATTAACTGAATCAGAGGAGAGGATTATTAATACCCTGGAAGTTACAGGGACCAGTGCTCTTATCAAGATCTATGATAGAATGACAAGTGGCTTCGAATTTGTCGTCAGACTTAAAAGAGGTAGGAAATCAATCACAAAGACATTCATTAATAGGGAAAAATTGCTTACTCTTACACGTAGTACAAAGGCTGCCGAAAGAGAAGCATCATACAAATCTCTTTTGCAAGTTTACAAGAAAAATAGTGGTGTACTAGGTGAAATTTATCAGAACCGTATAATTGAATGGCGTGATGAATGCTTGAACATGCGTGGGTTTAAATCACCAATTTCAGTCACGAATACCCAGAATGACTTGGACGATGCAACTGTGGATACTCTTCTCAGTGTATGTAGACGTAATTCGATAGTTTTCCAGGAATATTTTAAACAAAAGGCAAAGATGCTTGGTGTGAAGAAATTGCAGAGATACCATCTGTATGCTCCACTAACAATAAAGGAAGCTGATCAGAAAAGGTTTGCGTATGGTAAAGCGGTTGATACAGTATTACAGACCTTTGAAGATTTCCACCCGAAATTCAGAGAATTAGCTGAGAAAATATTTAATGAACAACATATAGATTCTGAAATAAGAAAGAGTAAGTTAGGCGGTGCTTTCTGTTCTTCGATATCACCAAATATGACACCCTATGTGTTATTGAATTTTGATGGTAAATCTAGAGACGTCTCTACTATGGCGCATGAATTTGGACATGCAATTCATAGTATGACCTCTTCTGATAAGCCACTGACGGTGTGGCATGCTCCCCTTCCACTAGCTGAAACTGCGTCAGTCTTTGCGGAAATGCTTCTCAATGATAAGCTCTCCGAGAGGTTAACTAAGGTCGAACGAAGGATATTACTTGCAGAACAAATAGATGATCTCTATGCAACTATAATGCGACAGGCATATTTTACTCTCTTTGAAATTGATGCACATCGAGCCGTAGCCGAACAGAATGCAACTATAGATGCGGTTTCCGAATTATATCTGAACAATCTGAAAGAACAGTTTGGGGATTCAGTCAATATTACTCACGATTTTCAGTGGGAATGGCTTTACATACCACATTTTTATCATAGTCCATTCTATTGTTATGCCTATTCATTTGGGAATTTATTGGTGGTGTCGCTGTACCAGCAGTTTAAGTCAGAAGGAAAAAGCTCATTTATCCCAAAATACTTTAATATATTGTCAGCTGGAGGTTCACAAAAGCCCGAATATTTGCTTAAGGAGTCTGGGATCGACATCTCGAAGGATGAATTCTGGCAACAAGGATTTGACTTAGTTGCTGCTAAAATACAAGAACTAAAAGTGATGAATAAATAGTTGACATAAAATAAAGAGGTTTTCTGTATATTGAGCGTTGTCGCAAATGCTGAAGATTGACAGACCTTCGTCAACATCCTACAGGGGGGAGCATTGGTTGAGCTAATAAGTATAAGCTAGCTCTATCACAACATAATTTTCAATTCGTAGCCAACCGATATCTCAACCTCTCGTCTACTTACGGCCAGGCGTTCTATTCTGAGATGAACTCTGGATATTGACCACAGCTGTCATAGCTACGTATACTAATGTTGCAGATTCGGCTAATCATCGAGTATTTGGATTTGCTTAAATCGAGAACTGGAGTGGAGTCTATTAGTTAATGCACAAAATATGACAGTTGTATTGGGATAGATTACTATGTTAAATATCTAGGGAAGTTTATTTTGACAATCCCGAATCAACGCAGCATTAAACACTAGTAAGGCAGTCTCAAGATTTTTCGATAATAACTGTCAAGTACTGAGGCTGCAATGCTTTTTGAATAGAAATTTATTCGTTCCGCTCGCTTCGATTCCTCATTAAAGAAACGACTTGATTTATTGAAACTTCTGATATATGTTTCATACCAAGACACCACATCATCTCGTCGAGGTTTTATCACAGATAATTATGCAATCAAGATGTTAATAGAATATTTGGTATTATTGACCAGATAAATGATAGCTTTTCATCTGATAGAAGTCGCGCCTTAACCTTTCTTATAGTCTCGTCCCAGCGTTTCTTGGGAAACGGCCACAAGTAAGGTTTTATGATATGCTATTAAAAATAAACGTTCGACGAGAAGATTTCTTCATTGAATGAATCCGACGAGAATTTAGGAGACAATTCATTATCAGTTGGGTTCGTTTGTCTTTACATCGAGGCTTTTGAATCCCATCAATAGTCTGGAAATCGGTTACTAGACTTCAAGAATCGCATGTTGTCATGGTTACAAATTCAAATGATGATTATGATAAGGTTTATTCTTTATACGCCATTCGAAAACTGAACTTTTTTCTCCGTATCATTGTAAATCCATGCACCGCTATGATCTCAACATAGTTATTACACAAATATCAAATGCTCCTCCTATTGTTCAACAATGCTCCAAAAGAATGGAAAGTGGATTCAACAAAGCAAGTGTACATGAATGATCTCATTGAACTATATGAAGATACACTCGAGTTAGGTGCTAGAGGGAAGAAGGTTTACATTAGAGGAGTTAGAAGAAATTATTCCACTATCGTACCATTCATATCTAGAACCCAGATACTCGCTATTAAAAGTTATAGGCATATCGTTGACTCTGTTCAAATCGAAGTACCGTCAGGGTATATAGAAAACGGCGAATCCCCACAATATGCTGCCAGCCGTGAGCTAAAAGAAGAGACAGGGTATGCAGCAAAAAGAATGGTATCAATCGGGTCTTATACACTTGATTACAGTATGTTTGAACAGACAGGAAATATTTTTGTGGCTTATGATTTAATAAAAGATGGGGAGCAATCATTAGGAAACATGGAAAAGATAGAACTCACTATTCTAACGATAGCCGAAATGAGCCAACTACTCTTCGATGGCAAGATAATGAATGCAGCATCTATTGTTGCGTTGTATAAAGCGATTGATTATCATCAGAGATCCCTTGTCTAAATCTCAATGTTTAATTGATTAGGTCTTATTTTGCCTTTGCGAGTGGCTGAAGGTGGCTGTAATGCTGAAATTGAAGAGATAAAACACCTGTTTACTATTGGAACAACGTTGTAATAAGATTCAATTTTGTTTTTGAAGATAGAGCACAGTTTTCCCTTTGCTCATATAGAGGATTTGCGCATATTGAACACAAATGGGAGGCCTAGCAGGGAATCCAGAAGAGGA
>JASHSN010000547.1 GCA_030038695.1 Nitrososphaeraceae archaeon | reverse complement strand
CTTGGAATGCCTTTCTTTTTACTGCTGGAATTTTTCCGCTGACTGCCGAATCTTCGAAGAAGTCTATCAATTGGTATTCATGTGCGCCTGCCCATGCCTCTAGTGAAATCTTCTGATTCAAAACCGTCTGTTCTTCAGTGCTAACGCGCAGATATCCAAAAGCGAATTTCATGAGTATGAGGAACTATCGTTCCTTTAACAACAGTCTTGTCAATAAAGTGTGACAATAGGTCTAAAAAGGGTTCTGCCGACAGCAATGGGATTTTGAAGGTAAAAAAACGGGACTATTATTTAGTCACTCCAAAAAAGGACCCGTATTTGAACAATTTAGAGAATGTGTATTTATGACGAAATTCGTTCTAGAGAGAATTACTACTAGCTCCGATTTCATCCGTTAAGATTATTGCTTTTTATGGGATAGAGTGCGCCGTATTATGTCATTTAGCATTAGATGAAAAAGAGATATTTCTATATTCGAATTTTGAAATATTCGAACTTCATATCCAGCAAACATCCAAAGTGAACAACTATCACTTGCCTCGGCAGTCTCTTTTAAGTTTGATTCGGATTCGGAGGTCCTTTGCGCCCAAATCGCCATTAGGAGAAAACGCCGCGCCCAGGTCACAAGCACGTATCGGTAGCATAACTAATCAATTTCATGAGGTATCTTAGAGATACTAGTTCATATTTCTATATTCGAATTCTGAAATATCGCAGCGGTTGTGATTCTCGCTTAGAATCTAAAAATATTCCAAAAGTTAAATACGATCAATCCATTTTCAATCATAATGCAAAACCGAGACTTCATCATTAACACGATGAATAATGTACTCTCTGGTTTAGCCATTACGTTTGATAAAGCAGAGCGGTTACTCTTTACTAGTGATCTTGTGACACTGGCCAGATGTGCTAATACAATTACAAGAACATTTAACAAAGATAGGGTAGATGTCGAAGCACTCCTAAATGCAAAGTCAGGCAGGTGTCCTGAGGACTGCTCCTTCTGTGCACAATCGTCATTCTATGATAGCAGGATCAATAATTATCCACTTTTGCCTCCCGAAGTAATAATCCAACGCGCACGGTTAGCCAAAGAAAACGGTGCTTCAAGTTTTTGCCTTGTTTGTGCCTATAGGGAGCCCCCTGAAAAAGATTTTTACCAGATCTGTGAAACGATTTGTGCAGTAAAGAAGAAGGTAGGTATTGACGTCAATGTTTCCCTTGGATTCATGACCCATGAAAGGGCTCGTAAGCTCAAGTCCTTAGGGGTCAAACGATACAATCACAATCTTGAAGCAGCGGAGAGTTATTTTTCGAAGATATGTAGAACTCATGACTTTGCCGATAGAATCAAGACGGCCCGTATTGTGAAAGAGGAAGGCCTGGAATTATGTTGTGGAGGAATTATCGGGATGGGAGAAACTCCTCAACAGAGGCTAGAACTTGGTTTTTCTATTGCCTCTCTCAAGCCAGAGGAGGTTCCGATAAACCTCTTGGTAGCGCAACAAGGGACTCCTCTAGCACATTCGCCTCAGGTCGAGGCTGATGATGCTATAAGAACGATTGCCGTGTGGCGATTTATAATGCCCGAAACTATCTTGAAGATTGCTGGAGGTAGAGAAGTGCATTTCAAGGATAAAGGTAGGCTTGCCTTGAAAGCAGGAGCAAACGGCTTGATCACAGGTGGCTACCTCACGATCGGCGGAAATAGCCCCTGTGATGACCTTCAAATGATACACGAAATTGGTCTTCGCACGTGATTCTATTGAACTCGAACTCGATGAGCTCAAAAAAAATAACTTGTATAGAAGACCACATACTGTTGAAGTTTTTGGAGCGAAAGTACTAGTCGATGGAGTAGAAAAAATCCACCTCTGTTCAAATGACTATCTGGGGTTATCAAGGAACCCACGAGTTATTGAAGAGGCAATATCCGCGTTAGATCATATGTCACAGTGCAGCTCAAGGTTAGTGGCTGGAAATTCGCCAAAGTTACTAGACCTCGAAGAGCAAATTGCGAAACACCGAGGTACAGAATCGTCGCTCATTTATCCGAGCGGCTATATGGCAAATCTTGGCGCAATTACTGCATTGGCCAACAAGGATACGACCATCTTTAGTGACGAACTCAATCATGCGAGCATCGTAGATGCATGTAGGCTAAGTCGTGCAACTATCAAGGTTTTTCGTCATAACGATATAGAATGTCTAAATAGTTTATTACAGTCTACCACGTCCAATAAAATTGTAGTCACCGAAGGTGTTTTCAGCATGGATGGTGATTTCTCCGCTCTTGATAAGATTTGTCGCCTTGTTAAGGATTATGGAGCTGTAATAATTGTTGATGATGCTCATGGCGATTTTGTTTTTGGTTCGCCTGGTTCATATGCAGGTGTACCGGAGTACTTTCATGTTAAAGAGATGATAGACCTTAACGTTAGCAGTTTCAGCAAAGGGCTGGGTTGCTTCGGAGGATATGTCGCTAGCTCTAGCTTGGTTCGAGAGCTTTTGGTGAATAAATCACGTCAATTCATCTATACTTCGGCGTTACCAGAGCATTTGTGTGCTGCCGCCTTGGCAGCGGTTCCAGTTGCTCTAAACGGAAATCTGCAGCAAAGGCTACTTAGCAACATTTCATTTTTTTACAAAAAATTGAAAAATTTGGGCTTTAGTATTGGTAGATGCACCAGCCAAATTATGCCCATATTGCTCGGTGATGAAAGATTAGCCATAGAATTTTCAAATGAATTATCAAACAATGGTGTTTTCGTTCAACCTATTAGGTATCCTACTGTGATGAAAGGAAGGGCTCGACTTAGAGTTACAATCACCGCGCTACACGATAAAAATGATCTTCAAAGTGCTATTGATTCATTTGAGATGGTAGGGAAAAAAAGGAACGT
>JASHSN010000546.1 GCA_030038695.1 Nitrososphaeraceae archaeon | reverse complement strand
AATCTTTGTGCATTTCTATGAATCATCTCAAGTGAATCATCCATCTGCTGATTACTGACATCTCCCTTTTTTGAGTGAAGGGGGCCGACCGAGGTTAAAATAGGTTGTATCGGTGTTCTTAATTCATGAGCTGCCACGTTGATAAACTCTTGCTGCATTTTATCATGAAGCGTCAGACGCTCGTTCGCTTCCTTAACCTGTTTATATAGTTCAGTCAGCGCCCACAGATTTTCAAATATTGCAACATATGATAGAACCCCTGCTTTGCTATTAGAATATGTCGACAATCCTATTGCTTCATCAAAAGTTGTTTTTGAATCGTCTCTTAACTCCATTACTAGAGAAACCTTTCTATCAACTACTAGGATTGTAGCCATTGTCCCAGACGTTTGTTCAGTATATCTAACATCTATATCAGCGTTATACATAGTCCTTCGTCCTAGTCCTACATTAAGCTTGAGTCTATCTTCAACTTCTTTATTGTAGGGAACCAAAATTCTTACCTTCGCTCCACGTTTTTTTGCTGCCTGGATTGCTAAAGGTACTGCTCCCATATTGTCTTGGCGAATAAGTGCTGTGCTTGAAGGAAAGATGAATAATATTTCCTCTTTGGCGTTCTTTACAAGCTCCAAGTATAAGTCTCCTGCTCTAGATGAACTTTGAATAACTTCGATATCTGCCAAGTCAGCACCAGCTTCAATATCCTTTAACCTGTCTACGGCATTAATTCCATTTTTCCATAACTCTTCGAATATGGAAAGAAAATGACTAATATAGACAGGTTCATTACTAAGCAATAGGTTTTGAACCGCCCCGCAGACTTCCATCTTTTCTATCGTGACTGCAATTTGTTTATCTGAAAGAGTAAAGCCTATTGGTGGAAGATTTCTGACATGCTTTATTTGTATGCCTGCATCTACGAGGATTTTAGCTAATTTCCTATTAGATTCATCAATAATGGTTATGCCTTTAATACCCTTATGTTCTCCGCTCTTTTGCCTCTCCAATAGTTTCTTCTTTGTCTCAAAAAAATGGTCGTAGCTATATTCTATTCCTCCAGTTGTTAGACATGTATATAATTCATTTGAGTCAACAATTAAACGATAAATTTCTTTGATTATCTGTTGAGTATCTTTAATTATTCTTGTATCATAATGGACTGTTCCTTCTTCAATCTCTCTAATCCGTTGTTCACATGGTATCGCCTTATCCCAAAAAGTATGAAATACATACTGTTGATGCTCTACTATTTCTTTGACATTACTAAAAATAATTATATCTGATAGCTTTATTTTGTCATGTGAAACGGTAGCGAGATATTCACTCTCGCTTATCATAAAATTGCCTTTTATCCCATCCAGATGACGAACTTCATTAACCATGCTCATTAACTCTTTACAATAAGATAAATTTTCATTTGTGATTTCTGTAAGATATCGTAATTGTACACCTTTTCCTTTTGTCTCTACAAATGACTTTCTTATTGCTTCAATGCAAATAGCCAACGCAGGTCGACTATAGTCCATACATGTATCAATTCTAGTTTTTGCTCCGGAGAAAAAATGCAATTCGTTATTTATTACGTTATCAGTTCCATACAACACCTCTGTTCTCTCTATGATTGCTCCTTCTTCGATCTGACTTATTCTACGTTCAGCTGGGATTGCTTTATTCCATAGAATCTCAAACACATAATTCTGCTGTTTTATATCTCCGTTGACATTACTGTAGATGGCATATGGTGTACTTATCGAATGGACTTCTATACCTGTAACAGTAGTAGCAATATAGTCCTTGTCGCTCACAGCAAAATTTCCTCGCACTCCCTCTAAATGCCTAAGCTCTGCAATTTTCATTGTGTCTTTGCAGCGACTTACGTTATCTTTTGTAATTTCGGTAATAAATCTTAGTTTTATGCCCCTACTTTTAGCATCAACTAATGCTTCATTTAGTAATTCGTCCCCCAAGGGTACTAATAGCGATGACTTTGTTTCCACGAAATAATCCCATTTGTTGGCGTTATGAAGAGCTTGCATATACGTATTAACAATTATTTCTTTATTATATAACACCTCGATCCTTTCATTACGAGTATCTTTTTTTGCGTCTACTCTATCATTGTCAAACATTATTTCAGCTATAATTGATATTGTGATTCGTGCATTTAACTATTCTTTATCTGGTTTGCATATCATTCCCTCATGAGAGTAAAAAACAAGATCGATAGTGTCTTAAATTGTATTGAAATTTCTACAACATGATTAACGTTGTAAGTTAACCATATTAATCCCATAGTTTAGTATACTATATACATCGAGAAAATGTATGTTTAACATTAGGATGCGGCATACTAAAAAGACATATCATACGAATTTTATGATTAGAATCGATACATTTCCTTTTAAATTTCTCTGGGTTCCCTTCCCTACCAGTAATTCGACAAGGAATGAGTAATATTGATAGAATGGCTAGAAGGTATCACTGGATTTCAGATAGTATAAAGAGTTTCATTTTAGAACCACATTCAGGAATTATAAGTGCGCATAATTCCTTTCGAAATAGATGTAAAAGAGGACCACAACCGGATCAGGCATATAACATAAACTGGAAATTTTTGCTTCCACATATCATTGCGGAAATCCACACATCGCAGGTCGCTTCGCAACTTGTCCCGTTGAACAATAATCTGAAATAGATACATTTGGCTTTGGCGCCCACGATGACTTTGGACACGGGTCAACCGTACGCACGTGACAGCGACGGTGGCTTATGTAGCGGCGGACATGCGTCATGATACTTGATATCCAATATTAAGAGACTGGCATGATATCGGCCAGATGACCTCCCGACTAGATATTCAAGTAATGGAACTATCCCTCCTCTTCAATACCTGGGATATAATGTTCCACATTCATTCGTAGATTGATTGTGTGACATCGTAGCACGCCGTAGCACATGTATGTTTAGTAATAATCTATCGCACTTCTTAATAGGAATATTATAGTCACTTTCTTACGATATATGGTACAGAAGCATATCATAGTATCTATGATTGCACCCGTAGCTATAGCCGGGATTTTGATTATGACTGTACTGGCTAATCAAGCATACTCTAAGCAAGTCTCAAGTAGTGTAGAATGTAAAATTACAAAGGGCGGACCGCAGGAATGCGTAAGTGAAACTACACATGAACGTAGCAATACTGGAGCCAAGGCAACAAGTGCTGCTGGAGCTACGACACAGCAGAGTAACAATACTGGAGCCAAGCCAACAAGTGCTGCTGGAGCTACGACACAACCGAGTAGCAATGCCGGGAAAGCTGCTACTAGTAGCGTAGAGTGTAAAACAGCCCCGAACGGATCACATGAGTGCGTAAGCAAGCCAACCAGTGCTGCTGCCCCATCCAGAAACAATATATTAGTCCCCAACACCCCGACATCGTCACAGCAGAGTAGCAATGCTGGGAACGCTGCACAGGGAGCTAGCAATGGAAATGCACCACATAAAACTACCAACTACCACATAACTAACAAATTCCATCCGGGGAAGTACCACTGGGGCCCGTGGGGCCACGGGAAGTTCAGATGGCACGGGAAGTGGTGGCACACCAAACGGTGTTTCTTTGGTCCGCGTGGACAGGTGCGCTGTATGTATAGGTAGAATTATGGCATAATGACACAAAGAAAAATAAAAAATCCAAAACTTATCTTTTTTTATGTAATAATATAGTGTTGAATAAACTCTGTACGTCCATTCGTAAAAGCATAATAAACGAAGTGACTAGATCACGATGTATTTGAAGGAAGATATATAACTACTGATTTAGATTCTGGTAGGTGTCATATTGTTGTATTTCCATACATAGGTGGCATTATAGCTTACCAACGTGGGTACACTTCTATTTTTATGATGGCTGTATTCGCAGTTGTGTGAATAATAGTACGTGTAACAATATATAAGATCAAAGTGACACACATAAAGAAGATGAGCAAAGAAACCGAAAGAGAAGAGATTAAGGATGAAACTCATGAGTTGGAAGACGAGGAACAAGACGAATCAGAAGACGAGGAACAAGACGAATCAGAAGACGAGTATTTCAATTAAGATTGAAAAGTTTCTATGCTCATCACTACTATTAGTGTAATTTCCAATTTAGCAGATGTATCAAAAGCCATCAAGATATACTAAATTATGTTGGCAAGTGAAAGATAACTAAGTTGTTTGGGACAATAAGTGATCCTAGCGATGTTACCCACAATAAAAGATGAGAGAAGCGGAATCTTCTATGGGTGGACAGACAAATAGGTAGATAGATAGATAGATAAAGAATGTCTAGGATGAGCCGATTTGTCAAAGATATCAGACGTGTAGATAAGTCTGAGTTTAGCCTTACTAGGGGATTTATAGCGGCGGCCTTTGTCATTTCACCAATAATTGTGGGTTTTGCAATCCACTTACCAGCCTTGATCTTAGCCTTGCCTACCCTTGGGGCTATGATTCTGACAAATACTGAAATGCAGCTTCCTGCCATACCTTCACGGATTCTTCTTGTAGCTTGCTTCACTGAGGCAGCCAGCTTTGGGCTGGGAACTCTTGCTGCTACCACCGGCCACTTGTTGTCCATTCTTTTACTTGGAATAGCTGTATTTGTTACTCTCATCGCCAGGGTCAGCCCAAAGTGGGCAACTGTTGGTACGTTCACGGCAATCATTTTCGCTATAGGTATGGGTTTACCTGGTTATTCAATGCAATCAGCCGGTCTGAGGACACTTTTTTCTCTTATTGGAATGTTATGGGCGCTGCTAGGTATTGAGATTCAACGGTTTGTTCTATCGCACAGAATACATCTGTCGGGGTCACAAAGCGCGGGGAATGAACAACCGAGGCCACGATTAGATGTGCTAGGAAGTGCTCTTATAATAGGGATCGCATCTGCCCTTGCTGCTGCTACTACTGCTGTATTAGGACTTCCGAGGGATTTTTGGGCCATTGTCACGATAATTGTCGCGATTCGGCCAAACATCAGTTCAACAACTACCTTTACTTCGATGATAGTAATCGGAACCATAGTAGGTGCATTGATAGCAGCAGTGATAACTCTTGAGAACAGTAATCTCTATTTGCGTCTAGCATTGCTATTCTCTTTTGCAGTTATGGTATTTGCTACTATGAAAGTAAACGTCGTACTCACACAAATATTTTTAACGCCATTCATTATAATCCTCCTCAATATCTATTATCCGGGTGAATGGTATCTTTCATTTATTCGAATTCTCGACGTAGGAATTGGAGGAGCAATTGCGGTAGCTATGGTTTATCTGCGGAGTGCTTTGAGTCGTTCAAGACTTTTAGGGAATAGAACACCATAATTGCTTACCTGTATCTCAAGACTGCCGAATGTGAAATGATAAGCTGGTGCGTTATAGGTTTTTGGTTGCTGCAGGGCAAGGCACAGTAAATTTCCAGTTCGTTTTCATATTCTCACAGAGGAAGTTAAGGTGTTGCTGTGTCTCCTGTCTGATCGATTATAACAGATAGATCCTATTAGCGTTTACAATGTTTTCTGCTGTTACTAAGTTTATTATCCACTGATACCGTTACGCTGTCACCTGTGTTATGGATATTACCTGTTAATACCTAATATTATCTCCAAGTTTTCCTGCTTTCAGCTGCGATCAGTTTCATAGAAGCATGAGCTCAGACACATGACTCTGTTAAAAAGGTTACTAGCTTCGTAAGAGTTAACTCTTGTGTCATCCTTGTCCCATATTGACGCTTCCAGCTATAATTCCTGTACGTCTATACAAATCTTTTTAAGATCTGAGACACAACGACTAAATTATTGTCACGTGGATCAAGTAATGCAATGAATGAGACTGAAGCATGTTTTAATACCGATATCGTAGTAAAGGAACTTTTAGGTCTGCTAGTAGATAAAGGCATATTGAAGCAGAGAGAAGTCGATAAGCTACTTCAGTCAGCAAAAACCCAATTCAATGAAGTTTCTGAAGAACCTGATATAAACGATATAAACGACCTTGTATAATATCCTCATTCGAAAATAGTTCCGTGCGGTATGACTAGTGATGAAAAGAGTTAGCTTGAGATGTCTCTTGTAGGCAAATTATGATTCATACCATTATCACTAGCATTATCATGATGTGTATTCCATCAGAGGAAGTAAGAGCTTGACTAGTGGCGTGCTTATGGTGCCTCTTTCGAAATTAGAAAAGTTACCAAGAAGAATGTAGCAGTAACGTCAAATATGTCGCATGGTGAAAAGGACATATGAAATCGTCTCAGATGTGGAGTACCACCTTTACGGTTAAATGCGGATGGCGGGCCGGAAGGAAAATCCTAAAGTTAGTAAAAAGATACACATTATGCGCTTTTAGGACGGGATTTAATGAAGTTGTCTTTATTATTAGAGGAGAAGATAGCAAGGGCGAAATATACAAGCTCTTGCTTCAAAATGGTGCCATAGAAATACACATGACATCTGGTATGTTTAATTTGTAGGGATGGAGCACTGGAACTCCGTTCCATTTCTCAACTTCAGCTCCTGCGAGTGCTGATCTAGGATCGCAGTTTATTAATTGTTGTATTTCCATACATAGGTGACATTATAGCTTACCAACATGGGTTACACTTCTGTCAGGAAGTGTATCCATATAGAAATCATAACAAAGTTTAATCTAGTACATGAAAAAGAATGGACTGGTGACACCGTATCTAATATTTGTAAGAGGTATGATGTTTCCAGAAAGACATACTACAAGTGGAAGAACAGATACGAGGAGAAATGAATAGAGGGACTATCAGATATCTCTAGAAGACCTCATAATATCAAGTACAAGAAACTAACTCCAGAAGTAGAGGAGGCAATAATTGATCTACGACTAACCAAACAATTTGGATGTAACAGG
>JASHSN010000545.1 GCA_030038695.1 Nitrososphaeraceae archaeon | reverse complement strand
GGCTGCGGCGGCGGCTGGGGCGGCGGCGGCTGGGGCTGGTAAAACAGGTCCCCCTATCTCTTTTTTATTTTTTAATCTGAGAATGTAAATTCGAGTTTTGTATTTCGTGTTATGTTGAAAGACTGCCAAAAAACTGAATTTTCAAGACGTAAACTATCATTCAGATGCATAACCTACAATACCCTGTAATGCTCCGTCTCTTTTCTTTCGAAACAATTTCTAGCATTATAACATTACGAAATTTTAATGCATTCATGGAAATGGATTAGTTTTCGATATTGCCCGTTTGTTCGCTTGTAACGTTTCCTGTCTATGGTTTTCGCCAAACATTTGCCTTTACGCCTAGGGAATAAAATGCATCTTTAGGAGTCAAAAGCATATGGACATAGAACTACAAATAACTTTTTATCTACACAATTACAAACGATATACACTATTAAGACATTTTACACAGAATGGTCCGTATCCGCAATCACCTTCATGCTCAATTAATCGTAAATGCAGCTACTGAAATCAACCAACATTATAAGACAAAAAGGTATATGACAAGTAATGTCATCTGAAAAAGAATTAAAGATCAGAGAAATTGACTTAAGGGATGCAATTTTTTCTGCAATAACCCTGGCACAAGCAGAAATATCAAAGATCAGAGTAGGTGCCGCTGTTTTGGCTGTTAATAGTAAGGGAGATTCATCAATATTTTCTGGTTGTAATATCGAGATATCTTTTAGCCGTGCATTTCATGCAGAAAATGTAGCACTTCTGAAAGCAATCTCTAGTGGATACACAAATATCAAAGCTGTGGCTATTACAAGTGATTCAGAGACCAAACAAGGTGCTGCTATGTGTGGATGTTGCAGACAAGACTACATGTATCTGAATCCTGATTGTATGATTTACGTTTTCAATCCAGACAAAAGCCTCAAACTAAAAGTCAAGCTCATAGATACAATGAAGTATCCGTATCTATCCAAAGGAATGATCAGGTAGTCTTTCTGAAGATAAGACTTAATCATTCATCCATCATGACTATTCTCAAAATGCGTATAACACTGGTATGATACTGCAGGTTCCAATCTCAAAGTATATTGTAATTATTTGTACTGATAGCAATAACAAAAACAGTAAGCCAATCATAGATAACGACTCCTCATACTGGTAATGCAGTGAGAAATAACAAAAATCACTAATTAAGTTTCAGATGATTGTACAGTAATGAGAGACAAGTCCACGCATCCTGAAATCATATAAGAATGAAGAGGTAACTCTACGATATGAATAACCCACTGTTAATATTGGTTGCGATTATTTTTGGCGTGTCAATTTTAACGACAAATATTTCTAATAATTTCGCAATGGCCTCAAGCAATAGAGGCGCGTTCGTAATCCAAGAACAAGTGAGCACGGGCAATCTTAACTTGGACAAAGAAATTAACAAATTTTACCATTGTCTGTCGAAAACGCATGAGGATCCCCCATCCATACAATCAGCAAACAATTGCTATTATCAAACTTCAATCGGCGATTATCAAACTTCAACTGCCGGTATTAGTGACAGCGGCAACAGAAACATTCAATACAGCAACGATGAAACACATTCTACAACTGCCGGTATTTTAAGGGTTGTTCCACCCCCCGGTGTTTTGGTAGAAGTTACTCAATCTCCATAGATAGACCATAAAATCAGCGGATAAATAAATAGACGTAGCCGATCTACTGAGGTGATCGTTGGCTGATTGAGTATGGTATGAACGGGAAACAGAATTTAGCTCTTTTATAACGGTGGGCCATCTTATAGCTTCAGCAATAATCGGCTGCATTTATGATCACAAATATAAAATGTTCTCTAACTATAATTGACAATATGAGAATATTCAATGCCAGTCCACGTTTCGGCACGCAATTGACTGAGGATGAAATAAGGAACTTTTTGAGCAATAGTAAACTTAATATCTATATCGGCACAATTGACAACAAAGCAGATCCGAATATTCATCCTGCATGGTATTACTTTGATGCCACTAATAACAAGTTCTACATAGAGACGTCCAAAAGATCAAAAAAGATAGAAAACTTGAGCAGAAGGGATACCGTTTATTATTGCGTGGATGACCCAAACCTGCCATATAAAGGCGTTAGAGGCAAAGGAAAGGTGAAAATTCACGAGGACATTAATCACAATACACCAATAGCTGAAAAAATAATTGTCAAATATCTAGGAAGTCTTGCACATCCTATGGCAACCTCTCTCATAGGCAGCATTAAAGACGGAGAGTCGGTTATCTTAGAGATTACGCCGAGTTACTATTCTACATGGGATTACAGTGAAAAGAAAAGGCAATAATATTATGGAAATTTTACGCAATTGAAAAAGAAAGATAACCGCCGCAAGCAATTTAAATTTCCAATTTGAGATAAAAGATCAAGCATATGACTTCGATTATAACAGTAGCTAAACTTCAACTAAAGTCAAGTTTCTAACTTTTAATGTACTCGACCTATTCGGAATCTGGATGTTCTGCTTGACCTGTATAATTAATTATCTCTGGGCTGAACGTATGTTGTACGCAATACAACATGATGGAACTAAGCCCAGTCAAGGCTAAAATGCATGCAGTATCCCGTAGATACCATCACGGCAAGGCAATAACGGGATTCCGTCCATTTCTAAGCTATTTTTATTTTTTTGACATCCGGTGCACGCATATATTATTTGTTTATAGACCAATCAAAGCGTAGCAACGACACCTACAAATCCGATAGCAAATAAGGTAAAATCAGAATATACTGACACACATTGTTATGCCATAATTCTCTTATTTGTCACTATCCATTCTTTGCGAAAAGACAGTCGCCTAGAAACAAAAAAGGTAGATATGATGTGCAGCTCTGACTATACCTTTACCTATTCATAATAATTAGTGGTTCGTTGGGAACGCTTTTGTTACAGCACCTTGGGTTCCGTAAATTTGCAGAAATCCATTTTGTGCGCCGAAGTATGCGCCTATGACCCTATAAGTATTGGTCTGTTGAAGTTGTGACCAAGCAAGGCCATGACCATCCAATGTTACACGAAACGGCTGATCAGTTCCTTGTGCATTTTTAGAATCTAGCGCCCATCGCGGTATCTGTATAGTAAGTACCCCTAACGAAGATTGGTGTTGTGTTGGAGCAATGATGACGTCAAGACTAGTTCTAGGCTGATCTGGCACCATCGCAATAAGTTGCCCTAAATTGATACTATACTTTATCGAAACATGTGGACAGCCACTGCACCATGAGCGAGGGGGATTTATGGGATAACTGTTAGTGTAGCCTGTTTCTACAAGACTCCTTAGCGCCTGTTGTTGAGCAGGGGTGATTTGCGCATTAGCCGATTGAGACGACAATGTCATTACGACAGTTGCGGAGACGAGAGCCAGAGCTAAAGCGAAAAATCGAACCAGAACCTTTTTTTCGTTTTGTTTGAAATCGATCTCTATCATTCTTAATGATAGGGGCTCACTCTAGTATTTAAAGTTTGGATTGCTGCTGTGCATTCCTGTCTCAATACCGTACTAAAATTATAGCACAACAAAGTGCATGAGGAAAGCGAGACCTTTTATTATAAGTGCTATATGCAAAATAGTGAGTTTCTGCTTGACATTATTTTATACTTCCTTCAGCACGTAACTCTGTGAGTATTTGCATTAATGTATCATAGTCCACATCTACTTCATTCAGAATAAGAGAATGATCTACCTTCCCAGATTTTCGAATATATTTTTCAACCATTCTTTTTTTCTTTTGATATTGCCTGGTCTGCACGTATATAAATGCAAAATAAAATTATTTAATAATTTAATATTCGGTGAATGCTTCAGGCATAACACGTGAGGTCATTCCAAATGTCAGAACAGATATAAAATTAGAAATAATATTCTCGTACTTTGATTCTTCCCAAAAACTTGTCTTCCTTGAGATATTCACATACCAAAAAAAGGTGGTGACCAGTGGAGTGGAGGAGTTTTAGATATAGCGTAGGTTTCGTCAACTCAATCATGTGACTGTAATTAGATTCGCGAAACGAATATCTCAATACCCTGCTACAAAATGACATATACAGTGTTTCAAATGATTCACCACAAATATACCATTAACAGAGATCTGTGATTCTCAAGACGAAAACTCTACGACTTCAAGAAGATTCATGTAATAGTTTTAGCTTAAGAAAGCTTCCAGTATAATAGATAATTGTGTATAGAAATATGTAGTATCAATAAAACAACAAAATAGTATCATACGATAGAAATAGACGTAAACCTTAGTACTAAGCTTAATTTCTCATAAATAGTTAGTTCGAATCACAATATTGAAATATGAAATACAGAAGCAGAAGCGACATAGTCGGGCTACTTTTAGATGCAGCAAATGGAGGAGGAGCTACCAAAACGAAATTAATGTACAAAGCATATCTCTCCTTTAATCAACTAAGAGAGTATTTAACACTTCTAGTTGAAAACGGTCTGATAGAATACGAAGGGGGTCGGACATATAGAACAACAGACAAAGGTATGAGAGTATTGCATTTGCAGAACGAAATGGATGAGGTAGCTCCAATCAGTTTCATTAAGGTATAGAACACGTTGAACAAAAGATGAATCTAATTATTCCGGAATAGAATTATGCTTGCAAAAATATTCAGCATATTCAATATTCCGAGTAATAGTTAGTGGTGTGAACTGATGATGCTCGTGGTCCAACTGTGATGGTTCCGTGTGGCCAGACGTGGTTAGGTGGTTTTCCTCTATATCTTACATGATTGCACATCATAAGCGATATTTTAAATTAGGACTAGTAACGCAAGATGCTACATATCTAAGTTGAATGCTAAAGCTTCCTATGATGAAGTATTAAGACTGATGAAAGAACACCACAGCTGGTTTAATGAGTCAATCCCACTTATCGCAAGCGAAAATATACCAAGCGCAGCAGTAAGAGAAGCGCTGATGTCAGACTTCGGCAATAGATATGCTGAAGGATGGCCAGGCGAGAGAGTTTATGCTGGCTGCACATATATCGATCAGGTGGAGTTGATCTGCAACGAGTTGGCAAAGAAGGTTTTCAGATCAGAGTTTGCTGATTGCAGAGCAACATCAGGCGTGGTAGCAAATCTTGCTATCTATGCTGCATTCTCACATCCGGGAGACTACATGATAGCGGCTTCAATCCCCAACGGGGGACATATTTCCCACGGAAAAAAGGAGAATTTTGGCACTGCAGGTCTTGTCCATGGCTTAAATATCGAATATTATCCATTTTCAAAGGAAGAAATGACAATAGATGTTGATCAGACCAAAAAGAAGATCCAAGAAATGGTACGTGATGGTAAATCGCCAAAGCTTGGAATGTTTGGAGGCAGCCTCTTTCTTTTCCCTCATCCCGTAAAAGAATTATCCGATTTTATGCACGAGCATGACATATACATCAATTATGATGGCGCGCACGTGGCTGGCCTAATCGCTGGGGGGGAATTTCAAGACCCACTGAAAGAGGGAGCAGATTCTATGACTATGAGCTCACATAAGACCCTTTGGGGACCACAGGGTGGAATCATCGTCTCATCAGAAAAACATGCAGAAGCAATCAAGAAAGCAGTTTTTCCAGGCAATACAAGTTCTCATCATCTACATCATGTTGCTGGTAAAGCTATTGCATTAGCAGAATCACTACAGTTCGGAAAAGATTATGCAAAACAAGTAATCAAAAATGCTCGGGCTCTTGCAGAAGAGTTAGTTAGATTTGGTTTCGGCGTCCTAGGCGAGAAAAGAGGTTATACTGCGTCACACCAGATCGCAGTAGATGTTTCCAAGTTTGGTGATGGCGGTGCAATAGAAAAGGATCTAGAAAAGGCCAATATTATTTTGAACAGACAGTTATTACCTGGAGACATTAAGGCGGGTAGACACTACTTGCACCCAAGTGGAGTGAGAATCGGTGTTCCTGAAACAACTAGGCTAGGAATGAAAGAGAGCGAGATGAAGGAAATTGCTGATTTCATAAAACGGGTGGTTGTAGATAAGCAGCATCCTAACACAGTGGCAAAAGATGTCGCCGAATTTAGAAAGCGATTCCAACAACTTCATTATGCATTCAATAACACGATCGGTGCATACGAATACATAAGCCTAGTTGTAAGTTAAATACGCCTGTAACTGCAAACGACACCAACAAGCTACATCAAATTTTAGTTTTTATATTCCGAGTCTTAAAAAATGAACGGAGGAATATAATTTCTACGCCTCACTTAGTCTTGCTGATGCCGATACTATTATTACAACATATGTATACGTACAAGTGTATGGCGATAATAACTGTCAAACACCCTTTTTAAATTCGTCATGCGTAAATTCCATCATTTTCTGATTTTTTAATTTCTACCGTAACCCTATCGCCCACTTTCACACCAATGTCTTCGTACTCTTTCATACTCATTTTAAGTGTAGGGGAATCTGTGAGAACATTACCGCCACCGGTCATCCGGGAAATATTTGACATCATCTTAGGTAAATTCTTCATCAAATCTTCAGGAGAGGTAAATGCCATCATGTTTGGACCAAAAGGCTGCCTCTCGCCTGATTTGTAATCGTTCGGGTCACTGAATGTGATATAGATGTAAGGCGCACCATCTTGAGAAGCTTCGATCTTTGAAATGATAAAGTCCTTCTTCATTTACTATTATCGATATATACACATAGTATAAAGGTTCTGCTGAATTATTTGGATACAAAATCCGCCCTAACTGCATGGATATAATAATAGATAATGAAGAACGCAAAATTAACGCAAGGTAACAGACAAAACTCGTAATCTTTCAAGACCGATGCAAATAGCTGTATACAATCAGGCCAAACTGTTACCGAAGTTAAAGATGCTGCTAGAGTTGAATTTGTAAAGGGAAATTCTGTACACATACTTAAAAACGGAGAACAACAGAATCAAATTATCTTTCGATACAAAGGGAATATGCAACTAAAAGACCAAGTTTAAAACTATCCAAATACCCATAGTCTACGTTATAATTTGCCAAAGAAATTATTTGTAATAGGAGTAGGTCCAGGTTCCCCGAGTTATTTGACCGATGTAGCTAAATACGCGATCACTAAATCTCGGTATGTCATCGGATATAAATATACTCTGACCATAATAAAAGACGTAATAGATAAAAACAAACAACAGGTTTCCGAGATCACTATGCAAAATCAAGAAACGATATACAACGATGTATATAATAAAATGGCGCATAATGACTATTGCACTGTCCCTTTCACTGGTGACGTAAACTTTTCTGAATCTGAGGTTGTCGATCGACTACTAGAAATTTTCGGCGACGATAATGTTGAAATTATTCCAGGCATCAGTTCGATCCAGATCGCTGCGGCGAAATCCAAAGTTCCCCTCGACAAGGCATGCGTAATTACTTTCCACGTAAGCGGAGATATCGAGGGGAAAAAAATGGAGCTGATTGACGCTGTAGTAAATGGGAAAAGCGTAATTTTGCTGCCCAGACCATGGCCCAAGGATCCGAAAAAGAACTTTATGCAATCCGACATTGCAATTTTCTTGAGGAAAAAAGGAGTCGATACTTCGAGTATAAAGGTTTGTGTTTTTGAGCATTTGACACAAGATGGTAAAGAAACTGTTTTTAAAGGTAAGATTTCTAATTTGGAAGGGAAATATTTCGACCCGTTATCTGTCATGGTAATTGATCAAGTAAAACGTCAAACGTATTTGCAGCTTGTGTCATAACTAAGTCCTTATTTTTACACAAACAACTCATACATAATATTTCATGAACTTTCACTAAATTATCATCAATTCACGTAAGATTTAACAAAATACAACTTTAATAAAAGCAGAATATAAGTAGCTCTCACGAGTATTCTATTACATTTCCCTCATCCCCAAGAAGTTATTATTTTTAATAACTATCCGTTAATCATCCGTGGTATTAACATAGGGATAAAAAATCCCAGCCGTACTGAAATAGTTTATAAAAACTAGGTAATCCGATCGGGCTGGTCAAAAATAGAAATATCACGTGTATGCAACAATAGCTGCGTCATAATTTTTTAACACGCTGTTCTTAATTTCGATTCCTATTTCATTTTCATCAAGCGATATTTCATTTCTGGTAACTCTTATCGAAGAGCTGTTATAGTACATCATTGCCGTGACGAATAGTTCTGTATTTTCTAATGTAATTTCGAATGTTATGTTTCTTTGAGGATTCTGGATTATCAAGTATTTCCGAGGACTGTAATCTATGTTCCAATCCATACTTTTTTCGGACACCCAATTATTTTCTGAAACTGTTGCGATCATATTGTTTACCTTATCGAAAAAATTAACGTCAAAAAGGAAATACTTTCCATTATCTCTAGTTACTGTTATAAGGTCAAAATCATCGATTACCAGTATTCTGTAAGTGTTAATGAACTTGGTTTTTCCTACATTTATGGCCAACTCCTGTGTATCTATAAAAAATGCATCCTGCGGTTGTAATTTATTATGAGGGTTTTTTTTTGCATCGCGCAGGTATGATTCAGAAAGCTCTCCTGTATCGTATTTGCCATAATGCAGAGGACAAAGAGGAATCATGTTTTCAGGGAGGAATGCTTGAATCTTACTATACGTAACTATGTGAGCATACTTTACTAACGGAGAACCACACATAGCACATCCAAAAAAACATTCCTTTCTAAGCTGTCTCTGGATCTGCAGAGGAACATTTCTCCCTAAATCAATCGACATATATTAAAATGGCTAATCATACGCAAATATATAACGTTGTCATTTCAACGCAAAACATCCAGATTACAGCATTCTTAGCACTCAACCGTATAATAGAGCTACCAGATTACTGGACCGACAATATCACAATTTGATTACACGCATAATGAAATAACACCAAAATACGATAAGCATTAAAGGAAAAAAAGGCGTCTTTCTAAAAAACAAAAGATGTCGGAGTCGACAGACTATTCAAACTGAAAGATAAAGAAAGATCCTAATAATTCAACATACCAGATGGTTTATTTCATGTCCTCAGGATCCTCATGAAATTATCTTCTAAATACCGTTAATACTTTCGTACTGTACTGACATATTATCAATAACATCACCATACACCACAGGCTGTGAATATAAGGTACTTTCAACGGAAAATCATAACAATATAACATTTCTTACTCACCGGATATCGTATTTGTTAATCATCCAATACTTTGATTCGCTTACAGACATATCGTATCGCCCCACAATGTTTCGTTCGTTCGGTTTATCAGAAAGAGATTGCTTCTAAGTCTACATTCAGCGAAACCAATTCATTACAGATTAAACGCAGAGCCGGCGATCCTATTTATTTCAGCATTTTACATTAAGGATTTTGATTTAGTTCTGTGCTTAAATAAAATGAAGGATCAGGAATAGTTCGCTATTGTGTGGTTCATTATTCTCCTATCTCTAATCCGTCTTGATTTGGGTAATCTACACTCTTTTAGATTTAAGCAGTAATGACGTGTAGAAAATTATTTGAATGAATATAAGAATAAGTTTTAGTAACTTTATTTCTTTTACGTATAGGTTAAACTTGAACTCATTACTAATAAGAAAAATATTAGAAACATAACATCAAATTCAATTTTTATTTTTAAAAGTACCAAATCGAGCTGAGCCTTAACCGAAAAGACCTCAGTTCGTATAAGTGTAAGTAGGAAGTAGCGCTTTCAATTCTTAGAATAAGTTAATCAACAGCACACCAAACCACGGATAAACAAAGCCCATACCGAAGAGTCGTTAATAGATGGACAACAAGATACGGCATCGTGCTAGTCGCCGACATAATCCAGTAATGAATTTCTATCCAGATTTTCCATTTTTTTAATTTCCCTGGATAAAATAGAAAGATCATCTTCCAATACATGTAGCAGATTCCTGTTATAAATCGTAGCAGCAGGATGTATTGTTATTAGGTACTTTTGACCGTTTCTTTTAATAATTTTTCCTCTGTTCTCAATGATGGATTTTCCACCGAGAATTGACGAATATGCGGTAGCTCCCAAAATGCAAATGATTCTCGGCGCAATAAGTGAAATCTGTCTATCCAGATAAGCTCTACATGCTGCACGTTCATCATCTCCAGGTACTCTATTCCCAGGAGGTCTACACTTTACTATATTAGTTATGAAAACGTCTGACCTTTCTATTCCAACCTTCCGCAGCACTCCATCTAAAATACGCCCAGCAATGCCTACGAATGGTCTTCCAGTCTCGTCTTCGTTTTTTCCTGGTGCTTCCCCAATAAAAATCACCTTTGCCGAAGCCTGACCGTCTCCAGGCACTGCATTCTTTCTGCTTCTTGAAAGTTTGCAAAGTCGGCATCCAATCACCTCGCTAGCAATTTTTTCTAACGAGTCATTCGAAAGATTATGAGCAGCTACCATGATTCTCCCATGCTCCAGACAACGACATCCCGGATATGCATAGATATAATATTGATGTGTTTTTCTACGCACACTTGACTTACAGCTAGACGCTGTGAAAACGTACGGTTGCATAGAGATAAAGTTTTCTAAAATTTATTTTTGCAGTGCTGTCAAGAAGTGACAACTTTTATCACACGAATACCTAGTACAGAATAGAAAGACCCAAATTCTATAACAATATTGACATATTAACTTTGTTAGTCGGGATAATATCAGATACCCACGACGACATTAAGAATGTCCAAAGAGCAATAGAAATATTCAATGCGGAAAGAGTAGATTCCGTGATTCATGCTGGTGATTACGTCTTTCCTGGAGTAGTCAAAGAATTCGAAAAATTGAATGCCAAATTAATAGGGGTGCTTGGAAACAACGATGGAGAAAAGGTACATCTACTTAAAAACTTTCTCGATATAAATGGAGAATTAAAGGGGGAAGTAGGTGAAATAGAGATTTCAGGATTGAAGTTCGGGATATACCACGGAACGGCCGTAGAAGTTAAGAAACAACTCATCAACAGTAGGAAGTACGATATACTTGTTTGTGGACATACCCACATAAGAGAACCAAAATTTTCAAACGGAAAATACGAAAATAACGGGAAGACGTTAGTTCTTAATCCCGGTACTGCTCACAAAAAAGTTACAAGTGTATCCGGCGCATTCGAGGAAGGCGGGATTATTATCTTCGATACAGCAACTAAAGAATACAAATTTACGGATTTACCTTAACATCTAACGCGTTAAGCATGTATATCAACTCTGACTAGACGGTTCGAAAATATACTTATAAAACTAAGATAATGTCTAACAATAGTCTATCACGTAGCTATCTGATGCGGGGGTTGCCAAGCCCGGTCAACGGCGTGAGATCGGAAAAGGTGTCGACACGACGCTCAGATGTTATAGCCTGACTGTGGTACCTCATCTCTTAGGGGTTCGTGGGTTCAAATCCCACCTCCCGCACCTTCACATATTCTTCATATATTACTTTACTAACCTCTGGAATCTGAATCTCTGCCGATCGTAAGACGGGTGTCTATATTGTCTCTACATAAATACTGTTTATCGAAGTATCATACCGAATGGTACACTGATGCAGGAGTTAGCGGGTATTTGTTATGTTCAGGAAACTGAGCATGAATAAATTGCATATCTTTTCCTGTTTCTTTATATTTTAATTCAAATCACCTAGTCACTCCCGAATTATGCATTTGGAAGTACGTGGGAACCTTTGAACTGTGTTATAATCTGCCATTCAATTACCGCTCCAGCTAATAATATCAATATGACAATTCCAATCTCGATGAGGATTGGGATGGCATATTCTCTCCATGACTTTTTCTTTACAATTTGATAAATGAATATACCACTTCTGGATATCGCTATACCATAAGCAAAAACTTCCATTATCCCAAACGGAGTAATAAGGATTACCAGCGGAGGAACATTATTAAGAGTGGAGGTTGCGGCAATTGCAGTAAATATCATCCCCGTATAAAAACCAGAGATTACTCCTAGTCCTATCCCTGCTGCAGGCACGAACATCCCGAGCGCGATCCTGGCGTTGTTGATGAAAATTCCGTTTTGATCAATGCCTCTAATCTGTTCAGCAAAATGTCGTCTTAAGTCCGCTGTTTGCTGTTTGCCCATATGAACTGCTGCACCAGCAGAATAGGCAATCAAGAAAGCAACGATGCCTAACGCTACATAAGTAACGCGTTGCCTGATATTAAAAGGCAATATACAAACAATAGTATTCTGTTATTATAATTAGTTTTTGCCATTAGAAAAATATAATTAAACATGATATCCCTAATGGAAATGGCAGTACGTGTCTATGCAAAGAGAAATTTTTAATGCATTGTCATTTGCAATTAGCAAAGGTTATCAAATACATCCTGATGCCTTTGCGATGCTCAAAGGACTTGATATCGATACTTTAAAGGTCGTGCAAGACATAGTTAAAATAAAAATCAAACACAAGCAAAGTTCTTCTATCGTAGTCGAAGATATCAAGAATCTTATTAATGCAGAAGAAAAGACGACTGATGTTAATAGCTTTAGTAATACGATACTCAGTACCACGACTACCATCACTGATGCGAATCATACTACTGGGTATTCATACAAAGTGATTTTCGATCCGACATCTAATATCAATAACGGAGAGGGCGTTAAGGGTTATACTGCGCTTTTCCGCAGTCGATTTGAAAAATTACTCCGTATCATAGCATTACGTCCTGATAGTAAACGGATTACGAAAATTACATCTCTAAAGCACAAATCCAATAACGCAAAGTTAAGAAAGAGATACGACGTGAATGGAGACGCGAATACAAATTCCTCTGTTATAGTCGGTTTGTTAATGTCGAAGCGTTCAAAAAAGAATGGTTTAGAGATGGTGCTCGACGATTACAGCGGAATAGTGAATGTACTTGCAGTTACTGAAGAATTGAAGAAACAGGCTTCAATGCTCACACTCGACCAAATGATTATGCTAGAAGTTGATAATATTAAGAAAAAAGGAACACAAGGTTTTGTCGTAAGAAATTTAGTCTCTCCAGACATTCCAGATCATCTTCCAAATCGATCAAAATCAGAATCGTATGCGGTCTTAATTTCGGATCTTCATGTCGGTAGTAAATACTTTCTGGAAGTAGAATTTATTAGATTTCTGAATTGGCTATCCTCCAGTGATGACGAAATCGTAAGCAAGACCAAATTTGTATGTATAGGAGGAGACTTGATTGACGGTATAGGCATATTTCCTAATCAAGAAAAAGAATTAATCGAAATGAATGCCGGTGAACAAATGAGTCATGTCGCTGATTTGCTTGCTAAAATTCCACAACATATTAAGGTCTTTATAATTCCAGGTAACCACGACCCGGGGAGAAGAGCACTGCCACAACCGGCACTGCCAAGAGAATATTCGAATAAACTGTATTCTTTTGAGAATTTTACAATGCTAGGAAATCCTAGTTTAGTGGAGTTGAATGGCGTAAAAATATTGATGTATCACGGTCAGAGCTTGGATGATATCATTGCTACAACCCCAGGTTTAAGCTATTCAAAACCGGCAGAAGCAATGAAGATATTACTCAAAGCACGCCATCTATCACCTATTTACGGAGAGCGTACACCTATAGGACCGGAACTCGAAGATATGATGGTAATTACCGAAGTTCCAGACATACTTCATTCAGGACATGTGCATAATATAGATGTCCAAAATTATCGTGGAACTTTGATCGTTAATTCAGGTGCATGGCAAGCGCAAACCAAATATCAACAGATGATGGGCATCACTCCATCCCCGGGAATTGCGATTGTAGTTAATCTAGCTAATCTCCAACCATTTCAGATGAATTTCAATCAGCCAAATCCCATGCAGGAAGAGAAGGATCGTCCTTGAATGCGTCTCTCACAGTTAATGTGGGAACCGTAATTTTGATTCTCTGTGATCTGCCATAGCGTCCTTTGCTCACCACGTCACTTGTTACCAGACCTAATTGGTCGAGTTCACTTATTATTTGTGTTATACGTCGTTGAGTTAGTGGTTCATGTTCAGCACTATTACATAAAGAAGAATAGATCTCATATACTTCACCAGTATTCCCATTCTTCGATTTCAGTATAGCCAATATCACTATTTTAGTATGAGTAGTAGAATTTTTTAAAACTTCATAATTGGTATCTTTCTCGATCTTTTCCTGTGCTAATCGAATGTGTTTTTCTCCGACATTAACTGATCTTTCTCTTTCGGCGATTTCTGCAGCGACTCTCAGCAAATCAATTGCTTTTCTCGCATCGCCGTTTTCTTTTCCTGCCATTGCTGCACACAGATTTATTGCTGCACTAGAAATAACATCATCGTTAAATGCGAGCTTGAC